>CAMDQV010000285.1 GCA_945906015.1 Pedobacter schmidteae
ATAAAGCCACATTATATTAAACTTAGGCGGTTTAGCTACGATCTTTTTTCCTGGTATTTTTTTGATGGGCTTCTTCGTATCCGAATTATTTTCTTTCATTTTATAGCAATAAGTATTTTCATTTTAACCAGCATTTACCTCAAAAGGTTTATGCACTTTTATAGGATTGCATTTCTGCATCTCCCCAAAGATCTTCAATTCCATAGTATTCGCGCTTGTCGGTTTTGAAAATATGAACCACAACATCCACATAATCAAGAATAATCCAATCGGCCTGCTGATATCCTTCTTTTCTCCATGGTTCAAGTTTGAGTGCTTTAAAAACTTCGTCTTCAACACTTTGTGCAATAGCTTTTAGTTGGGTAGATGATTCGGCATGACAAATTACAAAGTAATCGGCAACAGAGCTGTGTATATTTCTTAAATCAAGACGTACAATTTCATTTCCTTTTTTTTCTTGTATGCCATGAACAACAATTTCAGAGATTGACGTTGATTCTTGCGCATTTTTATTTTTTACCATTAAAAAAATTTATTTTTGATAAATTATATAAAGCAAATCTTCATTGCAAAATAATACTTTTTCAGGACTATTTGTTGGTCATAATCTAATTAGATTAAAAGAGGTAGATTCAACAAATACCTTTCTTAAGGATGCTGTGTCAAAATCTACGCCATTATTGGATGGTACTGTAATAATGGCAGAGAAGCAATTTGCCGGAAGAGGCCAGGCTGAAAATTTATGGCAAAGCGAAGCGGGTAAAAATCTGACCTTTAGTATTCTGTTGATGCCGTCTTTTCTTGTTGTGGATAGGCAATTTGACCTTAATAAGGCAATTAGCATTGCTCTAAATGATGTTTTGATAAAATATTTTCCTGCAAGTGCTTTTATTAAATGGCCTAATGATCTGTATATCCACACTAAAAAAATTGGTGGAATACTGATTGAAAATATTGTTCAAGGCAATAAAATTAAGTATGCCATAATTGGGATAGGTTTGAATGTGAATCAAGAATATTTTCCTGCACATCTTAAAAATGTTACCTCACTTAAACAAGAATTACATCAGGATTACGACTTATTACGATTATTAGGTGAAATTTGCAGTGCTATTGAAGCCAGGTATCTTCAGCTTAAAGGTGGATCCCTAAAAAAGATTAATGATGAATATCTGAATCTGTTATATCTAAAGGATCAATGGGCTTCATTCAAGTTTGATGGAATGATTCAAAATGGAAAGATCATTGGAATAACCGACATTGGACAGCTCATTCTGGAAACAGAATATGAGATAAGAATTTTTAACACTAAAGAGATTGAGTTTATAAATTAATAAGGGCATGAAGAAACTTTTGGGAATAATATTACTGTTTTTTTGTTTTGCTGCACAGGCTCAGTTTCCTGATCCTAATGCCAAGATATTCGACCCTGTCAAATGGTCTTATTCATCAGAAAAAATAAATGATAAAGAATATGATCTGTTAATAACAGCAAAAATTGAAAAGGGATGGCATCTTTATTCTCAGTTTATTGAAGATGGAGGGCCAATTCCAACTTCATTTAAATTTAATCCCTCTGCTGCATATAAGCTAATTGGCAAAGTTACTGAAAGCCCTAAACCAATAACTGCTTTTGATAAGAATTTTAATATGGAAATAGCCTGGCATAAAAATCAGGTAGTTTTTAAACAGCGTATCGGCTTAAACAAACCTATAACAGCTGTTACAGGGGTACTTGAATTTATGGTTTGTGACGATCAACGTTGCCTGCCTCCTGCCGAAGTTGAATTTGAGGTTCCGCTAGCTGCGGGTTCTGATGTTGTAACAGCTTCAGACAGTATTTCTCCTGACAGTGCTATCGTAGCCGTGCAAGTGGCTGATACTAGTTCCAACATGGTTGTTCCAGCTTTAGTTTCTAATAAAACGGCTTCTAGGGCTGAGGGGTCTTTATGGGCCATTTTCATTGCCGGATTTATTGGAGGACTTGCCGCGTTTTTTATGCCCTGTATCTACCCAATGATTCCGATGACGGTTTCATTTTTTACCAAGCAGTCGGGTTCAAGAGCAAAAGGAATCAGAAGTGCCATTATTTATGGTGTGTCAATTATCATTATTTATGTGGCCCTAGGATTATTAATAACCCTGATCTTTGGAGCCTCGGCTCTAAATGAAGCTGCCAGCAGTGCCACTTTTAATCTTTTGTTCTTTGTGGTTTTGATCATTTTCGGAATTTCTTTTCTTGGTGCATTTGAGATCACTCTTCCATCCGCTTTAGTTAATAAAATGGATGAAAAGTCGAATCAAAGCGGCTTCATGGGTTTATTTTTTATGGCTTTTACACTTGCTCTGGTTTCATTTTCATGTACAGGCCCAATTATTGGTACTCTGTTGGTTGATGCAGTTTCTAAGGGTTCATACTTAGGCCCAGCCATTGGGATGCTTGGATTTTCATCAGCATTGGCAATTCCTTTCACCCTTTTTGCAATATTCCCATCTTGGTTAAAAGAGATGCCTAAATCGGGCGGATGGTTAAACACTGTTAAGGTATCACTCGGCTTCCTAGAAATTGCGCTTGCCTTTAAGTTCTTATCAAATGTTGACCTTGCTTACCATTGGGGTATTTTAAATAGAGATATATTTTTGATCATCTGGATTGTGGTTTTTGGATTGTGGTCACTTTATTTGCTCGGTAAACTTCGGTTATCACATGATTCTGAGATCAATTTTCTTTCATTACCAAGGTTATTTTTCGCTATGTTTATTTTGGGCTTCACCATCTATATGATACCGGGTTTATGGGGAGCGCCATTGAAAGGTATTAGTGCCTGGCTACCGCCACAGACGACCCAAGAATTTGATCTTTACTCAAATGCTGGATCTGCGGTAACTAAGACTCAGACATCTGGAAAAAAGTATGCAGGCTTGTTCCATGCGCCACATGGTCTAGATGCATTTTATGATTATGAGCAGGGTCTTGCTTATGCAAAAAGCGTAAACAAACCCATTTTGCTTGATTTTACAGGATGGAGCTGTACCAATTGCCGTAAAATGGAGGCTAGCGTTTGGCCTGATAAGGAAGTATTGCGTCGCCTTCGCGAAGATTATGTTTTGATATCTTTGTATGTGGACGATAAAACAGAACTAAGTCAGGAAGAGAAATACAATTCAGCATTTAGTGGAAAAAAAGTAAGCTCTATAGGGCAAAAATGGAGTGATTTGCAGGCCTCAAAATTCGGTACTAATTCACAGCCTTATTATGTGATAGCCGATCATACCGGAACCGTGTTAGTTGCGCCACAGGCATTTAATCTTGATGTAACTAATTACATTAAATTTTTAGAAAGTGGTAAGATCGCTTTTGAAAAGAAATATTAAAATGAATAAAGCAAAAATTAAAAATATTGGTGTTTTTACATCTGGAGGCGATGCACCGGGGATGAATGCAGCAATACGCGCGGTTGTAAGAACCGCATTGTATTATGATTTGAATGTTACAGGTATTTTGCGTGGCTATGACGGTATGATCAGCGGCGAATTT
>CAMDQV010000286.1 GCA_945906015.1 Pedobacter schmidteae
AATTCCAAGTAAGTTTAACCTGCTTTTTTCCTAACTGACTTTCACCTTCCAATTGGGAATTCAAAAGACTTTTTGTGGTCAGGTCTGAAACATTAAGGCGAACATCCTGAATATTATCATTTGTAAAACCGGTTCTTGCAGTATAATTATCTTCAAAAGAACGATTGTATATATTTTTGAATGCAATCTTATTGCCACCTTTGATGTAAGCAAAATTGACTAGAGCTCCTAAATTGGTACTGTATTTAGAAATATTTTCGGAATACTCATAAAATGGAGTGCCTGAAAACTCGTAATCAATTCTTTCTGCAAAAGCTGTATTTTGAGAATTTCTATAACTCAATGAAACTACACTTCCAAATGATCCGCTATTCTTTAAATCTTTTCTCTTTCCCCAAGTTAACTGATGATTTTGAGAAGGAATTGCCATGGGACTAACTTCAGCATAAGAATTCTTAAGCTGTGAAGAAAATTTTGCCTTTTCGGCATTTGACAAAGGGTTATAGGATTGGAATGATCCAGGAAAACCTGCAGGAAGGTTACGACTGCCATCGTCGAAACCAAGAAAATCATATTTATTCCTATTATTTGAGGTAAAATCCTTAAAAGTAGATTGATTATTATACCCAAAGCTAACCGAAGCATTCAAAAAATTCTCTTCAGGAACATCGCGCGTAATCACCTGAATAATTCCTCCTGCAAAATCTCCGGGAAGGTCTGCAGATGCTGTTTTATTAATAACTATACGGTCAATTAAATTAGATGGAATGATATCGAATGAAAAAGCCTTTCTATCTGGTTCAGAAGATGGTAACACTGCATTATTCAAAATGGATGAATTATACCTGTCGGCAAGACCTCTGATAATCACAAATTTATTTTCCTGTATACTTGCTCCGCTAACGCGTCTCAATACTTCAGACGTATTTCTATCTGGAGTCTTTTTAATTAGCTCGGAGGTAATACCACTTGAAATACTGATACTATTCTTTTGCTGAGCATATAAAGCACTAATACTTTCTTGTCTTACCGTAGCAGTAATGACTACTTCTTCTAGAGCGAGCGAAGAAGCTTCTTCCATAACCACATCAAGGCTGGTAGTTTTTCCTGCTAAAACCTCAATGTCTGTAATATTCTTACTTTGATAACCGATGTAAGAAAATGTCAAATTGTATTTTCCAGGATTCAAGTTACCCAAAGTATACCTTCCCTCAATATCAGTTGAAGCACCCAATATTGCACCAGTAATTTTAACGGTAAGTCCTATCAAGGTTTCACCTGATTTAGAATCAGTTACTTTACCTGAAATTTTACCATTAAGCTGGCTGTAACCTACCTGTGTAGCTAGAATTAACAGGAATAAAAAGCTTGAAAATAGTAGAAGACTTTTGTTTTTCACTTTATTTGGTTTTACTTTCTACAAAAGTATTACCGCAATATTAACACAACATAGTATTTAGGTTATTCATAAATTAAAATTCTGTTAAGCTTATGTTAAATATGTTAAGATAGTATTAACAAAGCAGAAGATCTATTCAAGTATGAGTACTAGAATTTACAATAAGATCATTCTCAGAATTATTTAAACGTTGATTTAGAAGATTTATTCTAGTTTAGAGAACAAATAAACTAGCTGAAATTCATGGAAAAATAGAATTTTACTATAAATGAAACAGGCAATCGGGAGGAATTAAAATTCGAAATAAAAAATTCTTGCACTAAGAATACCAGGAATAACGTGACATTTTACACTGATTCTATTGAATAGCTTCTGAGAATGTTTAGTACTTAATATTTGCCTTTTTTAGAATAAAATGAAGTAACCAGATTGGCCCAATTAACAGAAATTTAACATCGTCTAAAAAGGAAGGTTTTTTCCCTTCAATCTTATGCCCAATAAACTGTCCGATCCATGCAATAACAAAAATACCAAGGCAAACCTGCCACATCGATGGCCAGCCTTCTGTATTATGCATGTTCTCAAGAGAAACAATCCCAGCTGAAAAGAACATCATCAGCAGAAGCATGAAATAAGACAATATCGGTGATAATTTATAATAATAATAAATTGCAAAGGCTATTAAAAACGAAGCCCAATTGACATACCCATTATATTTCCCTAGAAGCTCCAAATATGGAAATGGAATGGCCCAAACTAAACCAAACAAACTGAAAACGATAGCTGGAACGCATACCCAGTGGATAAGTTCATTGGTATGGTTCTGATGACTCTCAGAATATTTATCAAAGTAAACATCAACTAGACGTGATTCTGCTTGTTTTTGCATATCTAAGGGAGTTATAAGTACTAGGTTATAGGTTGTAGGTTTTAGGTTATAAGTTTAAATTAGGTAGCAAGTTTAAATATCGCTTAAAATTAAATTGTTCAAGGACTAAAATAAAACTTCATACTTCATGACATTGACAACTGAACCAGGAACCAAGAACCAAGAACCAAGACAAAGGATCAAAGACAAAGGACAATTCAGCGCTAATTTGAAGTTTCCTGCTTTTCCCCATGTTCATACTTCATACTTCATAGCTCATTCTTCATACCTAATACTTCTGACTTCATACCTCATACTTATTACTATTTCGCGTAAGCAACAGACCTTGTTTCGCGTATCACGGTAACTTTGATCTGTCCAGGGTAGGTCATTTCTGTTTGAATACGGTTAGATATATCAGCAGCAAGAATCTCTGCAGCAGCATCACTGATTCGTTCACTTTCTACAACCACTCGTAATTCTCTACCTGCTTGTATCGCAAAAGTTTTTTCAACTCCCGGATAAGATAAGGCAAGCGACTCAAGTTCTTTCAAACGTCTGATATAACTTTCTACCACTTCTCTTCTTGCTCCCGGCCTTGCTCCTGAAATTGCATCGCAAGCCTGAATAATTGGAGATATCATGGAAGTCATCTCAACTTCATCATGGTGAGCCCCAATTGCATTACAAACTTCAGGATGTTCCTTGTATTTTTCTGCAAGTTGCATACCTAAAATTGCATGCGGCAATTCAGGATTATCATCTGGCACTTTACCAATATCATGTAATAGTCCGGCGCGTTTAGCCATTTTAACATTCAATCCAAGTTCTGCAGCCATGGTTGCACAGAAATTAGCTACCTCACGAGAGTGTTGTAACAGGTTTTGTCCGTAAGATGAACGATAACGCATTCTTCCAACCATTCTGATCAGTTCAGGATGTAGTCCGTGAATTCCAAGGTCAATTACGGTACGCTCGCCAATCTCAACGATCTCATCTTCAATTTGCTTTTTAGTTTTTGCAACTACCTCCTCTATTCTTGCAGGATGTATACGTCCGTCTGTTACCAAACGGTGTAAAGCCAAACGGGCAATTTCACGTCTTACAGGATCAAATCCTGAAAGAATGATCGCCTCAGGAGTGTCATCAACAATGATTTCGATTCCGGTAGCAGCTTCAAGAGCACGGATATTACGTCCTTCACGCCCAATTACTCTTCCTTTGATCTCATCATTCTCAATATTAAAGATCGAAAC
>CAMDQV010000287.1 GCA_945906015.1 Pedobacter schmidteae
CTTTTTCGCAGGCTTTTTTTTACCCTGATCTTATTTTCTTTATCAAATTTCTTGTCAGCTCAAAGCAAACAAGATTTAACTTATCAGGCTATTCCAGGCACAAAACCCCGCAACATCATCTTTATACTTTCTGATGATCACCGCTATGATTTTATGGGTTTTACCGGGAAAGTCCCGGGGTTAAAAACGCCCAATCTAGACCGAATTGCCAATGAAGGAGCTCATTTTCAGAATGCATTTGTTAGTACGGCCCTCTGCTCTCCTAGCAGAGCATCTATCCTAACCGGTCAGTATGCACATACTCATACCGTGGTTGATAACCAGGCTCCAGCACCTAAATCCCTGCTATTTTTCCCACAATACCTTCAAAAGGCTGGATATCAAACCTCTTTTTTTGGTAAATGGCATATGGGAGGTGGAAATAGTGATCCGCGCCCGGGATTTAACCGCTGGGTAAGTTTTAATGGACAAGGAGATTACTATAATCCAAAGATCAATATCGACGGTAAGATGGTTGCTTATACTGATAGTGCCTATATTACAGATATTTTAACTGATATGACTATCGACTGGCTTAAACAGCGCGATAAAGAAAAGCCATTTTTTGTTTATTTATCTCATAAGGCGGTTCATGCTGAATTCAGTCCTGCAAAACGTGATAATGGCATCTATAAGGATATCCAGATTCAATATCCAATGTCTATGTTTTCAACAGCGAGAGCCGATAGTAAAAAATTTACACGTGGAAAGCAGGCCGATTCTAGCGCCTATAAAATCAATTATAAAGATATTCCGCGATGGGTGAGGGCACAGCGTGATAGCTGGCATGGTGTAGATTATATGTATCATGGGGGCACTGATTTTGACAGCTTCTATGTTGATTATCTTGAAACATTAATGGGCATTGATAACAGTGTAGGCAGGGTTTTAGAATACCTTAAAGAAAATGACCTCGATAAAGAAACACTTATTATCTATATGGGCGATAACGGGTTTTCATTTGGCGAACACGGATTGATTGATAAGAGGCATGCCTATGAAGAGTCGATGAGGGTTCCACTAATTGCGCGCTCTCCAGCGCTGATTAAGGCAGGAACCAAAGTAAAGGAGATGGTGTTGAATATAGATATCGCACCTAGTATTCTAGAAATGGCCGGTGTTAAAAAGCCAGCCCAAATGCAGGGTAATTCATTTCTTAAATTAATGAAGGGTATGCCCGAAGCAAACTGGAGGAAGGAAGTATTTTATGAATATTATTTTGAGAATCCATTTCCCCAAACCCCAACTCAGTATGCTGTGCGTACTGATCAGTATAAGTTTATTCGCAGTCATGGTGTATGGGATATAAATCAGCTCTATGATCTGAAAAAAGACCCCTATGAGATGAATAACCTGATCAGAGATCCTGAATTTCAAGATTTGGCAAAAGAGCTGAATAAGAAACTATGGGATTGGCTAGATAAAACACAGGGATTGTATATTCCGCTGAAACCGATCACCGATAAAAAAGGCGATCATATATTTAGAAATACCTGGTAAAATTTTATACAAACATTCGTTATCAAATTATTATATCCACTGTATATGTTTCAACGATTTAAATTTCTTTTTCTTGCTAGTATTGGCATAACACAACTTTTTCCCTTGGTTTGTAAAGCTCAAAGCAAGCCTAATATTGTTATTATTTATACAGACGATTTGGGTGTTGGCGATATCAGTGCCAATGGTGCAAGCAAGGTAAATACACCGAATATTGATCGCATAGCGAATCAAGGGTTACGATTTACTAAGGCCTATGCTACTGGAGCAACCTGCACTCCTTCACGTTTTTCACTGCTTACCGGTAAATATGCCTGGCGCAAAGCTGGAACCAATATTGCCCCTGGTGATGCGGCACTGATCATTCCAACAAATGAAGAAACCATGCCTAAAATGCTTCAAAAAGCAGGTTATCAGACAGCGGTTGTTGGAAAATGGCATTTAGGTTTAGGCCCTGCCGGCGGACCAAACTGGAACTCTGATATTAAGCCGGGTCCGCTTGAGGTCGGTTTTAACTATTCCTTTATAATGCCTGCAACGGGCGATCGTGTACCTTGTGTGTACATGGAAAATCACAGGATCGTAGATCTTGATCCAGCTGATCCAATTACCGTATCCTATAAAGAAAAAATTGGTAATGAGCCCACAGGCAAGGAAAATCCTGAACTATTGAAGTTGAACTATTCTCATGGCCACGATGCCACTATCGTTAATGGAGTTAGCCGTATTGGATGGATGACTGGAGGAAAAAAAGCACGCTGGATTGATGAAGATATGGCAGATGTATTTACCGGCAGAGCGGTTAATTTCATTGAAAAAAATGCAAAAAATCGATTCTTTCTTTATTTCGCTACACAGGATATTCATGTTCCTAGAGTTCCGCATTCACGTTTTGTAGGTAAAAGTGGGATGGGTGCTCGCGGAGATGCAATATTACAGTTAGACTGGACCGTAGGAGAAGTATTAAAAACCCTTGACAGATTAAAAATTGCTGATAATACCCTCCTCATTTTTACCAGTGACAATGGTGCAGTGGTAGATGATGGTTATGAAGATAAAGCAGTTGAATTATTGAACGGACATACTCCATCCGGAATATTGAGAGGTGGAAAATACAGTGCTTTTGAAGGGGGTACAAATATTCCGATGCTCGTTAGCTGGCCTGCAAAAATTAAGTCCGGTACCGTTTCAAATGCGCTTTTCAGTCAGATTGATATCTATGCATCCCTGGCTGCATTGGCTGAGCGAAAGATCAATTCTCAGGATAGCCGTAACAGTCTAAGTACTTTATTTGGCGGCAAGACCAACCGCGAATTTATTATTCAGCAGGCGGTAAACAGTACGCTTGGAATCATTCAGGGCAAGTGGAAATATATTTCACCGGGTCCCGGACCAGCCGTTAACCCTCAGGTTAATATTGAATTAGGAAATAATATGAACCCTCAGTTGTATAATTTGAAAAACGATGTCGGCGAAAGGAATAACCTTGCTGAACAGAATCCTGAAATACTGAAAAAATTGATAGCAAAACTTGAGTCGGTTAAGAATTATTGATCAGAATCTGACATTGAAACACTAAAAACCAGTTACTATGACAAAGAAATTTGCTTTAGTTAAATGGAGTATAGTAGAATTTGAAGAAATATTGAATTCATTTTAGCTAACCCATATTATTTGGGTTATAGAGCTTCATCATATGTTTAGCCCTTATTATGCTCATTTTTTGGGAGTTAATAAGCTTATTGATTGTTCAACTCATTTTTATTCTGTTTAGGGCTGAGGTAGGGTTAAAAAAGCATGCGCTAAACGCGCGCTAGCAGTGCTTGCTTATAAAAGCTTGAAAAATATCATCCCCAATACAGTAATTTTAATAAAATATAAACGATGCGTTCCTCTTTCATTTTTCACAAGCTGAAATTTATTCCATACCTTCCATTATTAATTTATTTTTTTAAGTCAAATTGTCTTTTTAATATTGTGG
>CAMDQV010000288.1 GCA_945906015.1 Pedobacter schmidteae
GCATGCGCCAGCAAATGCCAGACTAAAACCTCCATTTTATTTTTAGTCTTCTGTAAAAGCAATCAACGCTTTCTGAATCCTGCTGATTGTTTCCTCTTTTTCAATAAGTACAGCAATATCAAATACGCCCGGACCAAATTTCCCGCCAACCAACATGACTCTGAATGGAAGCATCAATTCGCCAGGTTTGATATCTTTTTGTTCAGCTAATGCTTTGAAAAGCTTCGCCAGATTTATAGTTTCCCAGTTTTCAGATCCTGAGATCGCCTCGTAAGTTTTGATGAGTTCAAAAAAGAATTCGGTCTTGGTATCTGCCCATTTTGGTTTCACTGCATTCAGGTCATAATCAACAGGTTGTTCAAAGAAGAATGATGCCTGCTCCCAGAAATCCTGCAGAAAAATCATTCGCTCTTTTACAGCCGATAAAACCTTTATAAAGTATTCATCATTAGCTATTTGAACACCTTTTTCTTTAAGAATAGTAAAAACTTGATCTTTAATAGCTGCTACTTCAGATTTTTTAATGTATTCATGGTTAAACCATTTTGCTTTTTCGAAATCAAATTTTGCACCTGCCTTACTGACCCTTTCGATGCTGAATTTTTCAATCAGTTCATTTATACTGAAAATCTCCTGCTCCGTTCCGTCATTCCATCCCAAAAGTGCCAGCATATTTACGAATGCTTCAGGTAGATAACCCATCTCACGAAAACCACGTGTTGTTTCTCCAGTTTTTGGATCTTTCCAGTTCATTGCATAAACCGGGAATCCAAGCCTGTCACCATCACGTTTACTCAGTTTCCCATTTCCATCGGGTTTAAGAATCAGCGGCAGATGCACCCATTCCGGCATATCTGCTTTCCATCCAAGGTATTCCCACAGAAGGATATGTACCGGTGCTGAAGGAAGCCATTCTTCGCCTCTGAATGCATGGCTGATTTTCATGAAATAATCGTCAACAACTACTGCCAGATGGTAGGTTGGCATTCCATCGGCTTTTAATAATACTTTATCATCAACCAGGTTGGTATCAAAACTGACATCGCCGCGAATCATATCAAAAAAGTGCAACGTTTCATCTGTAGGAACTTTGATACGAATCACATACTGAATCCCTTGATCAAGTAATGCTTTTGTTTCTTCTTCGGTTAGATTTAATGAATTACGCATAAAACTGCGGTTTTCATGTCCGTAACGAAAGTTTGGTGTTATTTGTCGTTGTTCATCCAGTTCTTCAGTAGTATCAAATGCATAATAGGCATAACCATCTCTAATCAGTTGTTCTGCATAGATCCTGTAATTTGCCTTGCGCTCGCTCTGACGATAAGGAGCAAATGGACCACCGTTTTTTGGGCCTTCATCCGGATTTAATCCGCACCATGCAAGACAATCTAAAATATAGTGTTCTGCACCTTCTACATAACGGTTTTGATCGGTATCTTCTATTCTCAGGATAAACTTGCCGCCATGTTTACGGGCAAACAAATAATTAAATAAAACAGTTCTAACTCCTCCTAGGTGTAAACCACCGGTAGGGCTGGGGGCAAAACGTACTCTTACTTTTTTAGTGATATCAGGCATGAGGTAAAGATAAAAGAATGTTATCAGTTGTCAGTTATGTGTTGTCAGTTCGGAGTAAATTAGTGTAGTTTCGAATACAATCGTTATTTAGGGAATAGTTGAGAATTGATTTTCAAGGAACCACTACATTCCTAACCAACTAACCAACTAACATCAACTAACCAACTAAATTCCTACCTTTCAATTTCCTTTTGTAATTTGCTGAAATATATGAATCCATACGATAGGAAACGCCGCTGGAAGTTTATTTTAATTGCATTTGCACTAATTATTGTGGGTGCATCGCTGTGGTATACCGACTATCTGGTAAGAAATATATCAAATGCAGAGCGTACCAGAGCCGAATTATGGGCAAGAAGTACCCGTAATATAATTGCGATGCCCGATGTGAATGATGAATATATAACCTTTATCTACAGCATGCGCGATAGTTTGGCAGTTCCAGCAATCGTGGTTGATTCTGCTGAAAATATCATCACCTGGCGTGGGCTTGATAGTACAAAAACAAATTTTGACCTAGAGGCTGATTCTAAGAAAAAGTACGACCCTAAATATTTTAAATCTCAGCTGAAAGAGATGAAATCTCAGCATCCTCAGCCAATAGTACTTGAATTAAACAACCGGAATAACGAGAAATGGTATGTCTATTATAAGGATTCTACTTTATTAACTCAATTGAGGGCTTTCCCTTACTTACAATTGTCGATAATTGCGATCTTTCTTCTGATTGCTTATGGGGTCTTCAATTCTTCCAGAAAGTCGGAGCAGGACCAGGTTTGGGTGGGTTTGGCTAAAGAAACAGCCCATCAGTTAGGTACACCAATTTCTTCGTTAATGGCCTGGGTAGAGCTTCTTAAATCTAAGTTTAATGCTCCCGATGATCCGCTAATCATTGAAATGGAGAACGATGTCAAGCGACTTGAAACGGTTGCTGATCGATTTTCTAAGATCGGTTCAAAGCCCATTTTGCATAATCACGTGGTATATGAGGTGGTTGCAGAATTTGTCAATTATTTCAAGGTTAGGGTGAGTGATAAGATCGAATTCGTTTTATCCGGAGATAAGCAGGTAGAGGCACTGGTTAATGTGCCTTTGTTTGACTGGGTTATCGAAAATATACTTAAAAATGCTGTGAATGCCATTGAAGGACAGGGAAGCATTAAGGTTGAGATTAAAGAAAATCTGGTAAAAGAGCAGGTTTTCATTGACATAACAGATACGGGTGCCGGTATTCCCAGATTAAAATTTGATACGGTTTTTCAACCCGGATATACTACCAGAAAACGGGGTTGGGGCCTGGGCCTTTCCCTCACCAAGCGAATTGTTGAGAATTACCATCAGGGCAGTATTTTTGTAAAAGATTCTGAATTAGGGAGGGGTACAACCTTTCGGATAGTATTAAAAAGTAATATGACTTATGAAGCTACCACAAACTGAAGAATTCCCACTTTTTTATAAAGGATATGTTGATACGGTTAGCGATGATGTGTTGAATGAGCTAGAACAGCAGATGGAATCATTTTCCGCTTTGTTAAGGAGTGTCCCCAAAGAAAAGTTATCATTTGCCTATGCCGAAGGAAAATGGACAATACAGGAACTGGTAGGCCATGTAATTGATACTGAACGGATAATGGCTTATCGTGCCTTGTGCATTGCCAGGAATGACGCAACCCCGCTGCCAGGTTTTGATGAAAATGATTACGTGTCAAATGCTCATTTTGCAGATAGGAATTTGGAAAGCCTCGCAGATGAGTTTGCAGCTTTGCGAAAGGCTAATATGTATTTGATCAGGTCACTGAAAGACATTGAGATCAATCGCTCTGGAATTTCAAATCAAAAACCAATTAGTGTGAGAGCCTTGATTTTTATTATGGCCGGGCATGTAAACCATCATATTGCTATTTTGAAGCAACGGTATTTATGATCTG
>CAMDQV010000289.1 GCA_945906015.1 Pedobacter schmidteae
CGACATATTCGGACCGGTAATGATGATGATCTGCTGACTATCGTTATCCAAAAAGACATCATTCGTAATGTATTCTTCGCCAGCAGGAAGATGCTTTTCGATTACTGGATGTCTTCCCCCTTTAATATCAATAATTGTACTGTCATCAATAAGAGGCTTAGCATAATAATTTTTGATGGCCAGATTTGAAAAATTCAATAAAACATCTAAGTGCGCTACTAATTGAGCATTCAGCTGTACTGGTTTAATGAATTCTGAAAGTGCATGAGTCAACTCATTGTATAAGCGGGTTTCCAATACCTGAATCTTTTCTTCTGCCCCCAGAATCTGCTCTTCATATTCTTTTAATTCAGGTGTAATATAGCGTTCAGCATTGACCAGGGTTTGTTTCCTGAGCCATTCTGAAGGCACTTTGTCTTTGTGTGTATGAGTGACTTCCAGATAATAACCGAACACATTATTAAAAGCAACTTTAAGTGATGGAATACCGGTAATCTCTGCTTCCCGTTTTTGTATTTCAAGCAGATATCCCTTACCACCAAAAGCAATTTTCCGCAAGCGATCAAGCTCATCATCAACTCCATCAGCAATAACACTACCCTTGATTAGCATAACCGGAGGATCAGGATTTAATTCCCGTTCAATTCGATCACGGATCAGAATGCAAGCATTCAACTGCTCTGCAATAGTTTTTAAGGCGTAATTATCAGCATTTTGGCAAATATTTTTCAAATTGAATATGGCATATAATGCACGTTTCAACTGTATTACTTCTCTCGGATTGGCCTTCTGAAGTCCAATTTTAGAGATCAGCCTTTCCAAATCACCAATCTGTTTTAATTCAAGCAGTAAACTTTCACGGAGTTCATCATTATTGACCAAAAATTCAACCACATCTAGTCGCTCTTGAATGGGTTTTCGCTCTTTAAGCGGCATAATGATCCATCGCCGAAGCAAACGGGCACCCATGGGTGAACAGGTTTTGTCCAAGACATCCACAAGGCTGATCGCATTTTCGTTAGCAGAACCAATAAGCTCTAAATTTCGAATCGTGAAGCGGTCAAGCCACATATACCGATCCTCTTCAATTCTTGAAACCGAAGATATATGCTGAAGGTTACGATGCTCAGTTTCATTCAGATAATGCAAAGCAACACCTGCCGCTATGATAGCCAAGGGTAATTTTTCAATACCAAACCCTTTCAAAGAATTAACTTCAAAATGTTTCAGGAGAATTTCACTGGCATAATCACCACTATACGCCCAATCATCAAGGTGGTAGGTATAAAAACGATCGCCAAATGTGTCTACAAAATCACGCTGCCTACTTTTCTGAAAAATTACCTCACTGGGCTTGAAACTTTGAAGAAGCTTATCAATATAATCGGCATTACCCTGGGCTACTAAAAATTCGCCGGTCGAAATATCAATGAATGCAATACCAAATGAATTCTTCTCAAAATAAAGTGAAGCCAGGTAATTATTAGTATTCTGCTGGATAATATTATCGCTGTATGAAACTCCTGGAGTGATCAGTTCTGTTACTCCGCGCTTAACTATCGTTTTAGTGGTTTTAGGATCCTCCAGCTGGTCGCAAATGGCTACTCGTTGACCTGCTCTAACTAATTTAGGTAAATAAGTATCCAAAGAATGATGTGGAAAGCCTGCCAGCTCGGTATGTGTTCCATATCCATTTCCACGCTTGGTGAGTACAATTCCAAGAATGCCTGATGCCTTTACCGCATCCTGCCCAAAAGTTTCATAAAAATCGCCTACACGAAACAATAACAATGCACCAGGGTATTTAGCCTTGATTGTATTGTATTGAAGCATTAAGGGAGTTTCCTTCTGTTCGGTCTTTTTTGACAAGCCAATAATTATTTAAACAATAAAGTTAATGGATTGTTAAGGTTTTGGAAGATTTGTGGAAAACTGTTCAATGGTGGGAAATTCTTTTGAATTAATTACTGGCCTGAATGTAAATTTTATAAGCCAAATTGATCTAAATCATAAGATTATGATGATCTGAACTTCCATTCATCTATCTTTGAATTGTGCTATCAAACACCCTCAATATCTACAAAAAAGCCTTTTCAGGTCTAAGTAAAGAGAGCTGGTACCTTTCGCTGGTCATGCTTATAAACCGGAGCGGTACCATGGTTGTTCCATTTCTTACCATTTACTGTACCCAGAAATTAAACTTTAGCATTGTTCAGGCGGGAATGATCATGGCTCTTTTTGGCCTTGGTTCTGTATTTGGTGCTTTTATTGGTGGAAAGATCACAGACAAGGTCGGTTTTTACTATTTGCAGGTTGGAGCATTAATCAGTGGTGGTTTTATGTTCATGACACTCAGCTTCTTGGAAACATTTTTCAGTTTAGCGATTGGAACATTTATTCTAAGTATGTGTAATGAAGGATTCAGGCCTGCAAATTCATCTGCTGTTGCCCATTACAGCACAGAAAAAACTCGAACCCGCTCCTATTCTTTAAACCGGATGGCAATCAATCTTGGCTGGTCTTTTGGTGGAGCTATGGGAGGTTTTATTGCATCCATAGACTATCATTTGCTCTTCTTTGTAGATGGCTTCACTAATATACTTGCTGCCTTGATCCTGATAAAATTATTGCCAGCTGTGAAAAAAGCTAAACTTAATTTAAAAGAGCATAGTAAGTCAGTTTTAGCATCTGCCTACCGTGATAAGTTATACCTCGCTTTTATTATTTTAAGTACACTATTTGCTTCCTGTTTTTTCCAGCTTTTTACCCTACAACCCGTATTTTTTAAATCTGAATGGAATTTAAGCGAGCAATTTATCGGCGGTTTAATGGCTATGAACGGACTACTAATTGTTGGGGTAGAAATGCTGCTCATCAGCAGAATTGATGGAAAAAGACCACCCTTATTTTTTGTGGGTATTGGGATTCTGATTACCGGTTTTGCATTTTCTTTATTGAATATCCTACCTGCAATAGCCTTGACAGCTGTAATTTCAATCTTATTCATTTCATTGGGAGAAATGTTCTCTATGCCATTTATGAATACCTTCTGGACTAGCAGATCAAATTCAAATAACCGTGGAGAATATGCAGCACTTTATACTATATCTTGGTCGATAGCCCAGATCATTGGTCCGATTTATGGTGCCTTATTAATAAAACACGGTGGATATTCTTTGTTATGGTGGTCTATCTGCGGCATTTGTATACTTTCATCATTAGGGTTCTTTACCTTAAATTATTTAAATCAGAAAAAAATAAAATCCAATTAAAATCCTATTAACTACTAACGCGGTAACTTGTTTTATGTCTATAAACCTGACCAGGCCTAAGTAGTGTTGAAGGAAATTCAGGAATATTTATAGCATTACAATGATGCTGTGTTTCGAAACAAAATCCTGAAAATGGTTCATAGAACTGCCCATTTTTAGCATTTGTAATTCCAAGGTGCATTCCTGAATAAAAATGAACAGTGGGTTCATCCGTAAAAACCTCTAATTTAATT
>CAMDQV010000290.1 GCA_945906015.1 Pedobacter schmidteae
ATAGCACCAATATTGATACATGGTGATGCATCTTTAGCAGGTCAAGGAATAACCTATGAAGTGCTGCAGATGGCTAAGCTTGATGGCTACAAAACAGGAGGAAGTATTCACTTAGTTATTAATAACCAGGTAGGATTCACCACCAATTACAAGGATGCCCGTTCTTCAACTTATTGTACAGATTTAGCCAAAGTAACTCTTTCGCCTGTATTTCATGTGAATGGTGATGATGTTGAAGCAATTGTATATGCCATCAATATGGCCGTTGAATATCGTCAAAAGTACCATAATGATGTGTTTATTGACATTCTATGTTACCGTCGTTATGGACATAATGAGGCGGATGAGCCTAAATTTACTCAACCGCTTTTATATAAAGCTATTGAGACTCACGCAAATCCACGTGAAATTTACAACCAGAAATTATTAGAGCAAGGCACAGTTGATGCAAACCTTGCTAAGGAAATGGAAAAAGATTTCCGCGCATTACTCCAGGAAAGATTAAATGAGGCCAAAGAAGATCAAACTTATTCTGCTGTTAATCAGGTATTTGGTGGATCCTGGAAAGGATTAAAGCTGGCAAAGCCGGGAGCCATTTCTATTCCTGTAAATACCAAAGTATCTGCTAATGATATGCTTACGCTGGCTAAAGCGATAAGCACTTTACCTGCTGATAAAAAGTTTTTTAAGAAGATTGAAAAACTTTTCGATGAGCGTAAAAAAATGTCTGATACCAAAGTATTTGACTGGGCAATGGGCGAATTACTGGCTTATGGTACATTATTGCAGGAAGGTTTTAGAGTACGAATTAGTGGCCAGGATGTAGAAAGAGGCACTTTTTCGCACAGACACGCCGTGCTAACACTGGAGGATTCTGAAGAAGAATATATACCCTTGGCACAGCTAAACAATGAATCAGCCAAATTTGAAATTTACAACTCTCACCTTTCTGAATATGGTGTTTTAGGATTTGAGTATGGATATGCCCTTGCAAATCCAATGGCATTGGTAATTTGGGAAGCGCAGTTTGGTGATTTTGTTAATGGCGCACAGATTGTAATTGATCAGTTCATCACCAGTGCAGAAACAAAATGGCAGCGATCCAATGGACTGGTTATGTTACTGCCTCATGGATTTGAAGGTCAGGGCCCAGAACATTCTTCAGGCAGAATAGAACGCTTTATGGAAGCATGCGCTGATGATAATATTCAGGTTGTCAATTGTACAACTCCAGCAAATTTCTTTCATGTTTTAAGAAGACAGCTTAAACGCGACTTTAGGAAACCTCTTGTTGTATTTACTCCAAAGAGCTTGTTGAGAAGCGCTCAATGTGTGAGTAAGCTAGAAGAATTTAGCGATGGCAAATTCAATGAAGTTATTGATGATAATTTTGTAAAAGCAGCTGATGTTAAACGCGTGCTTTTCTGTAGTGGTAAGGTGTATTATGATCTTCTTGAAAAACAACAGAAAGATAAGAGGAAAGATGTAGCAGTTATTCGTCTAGAGCAATTATATCCCATGCCTTATAATCAGCTTGAAGCTATTCAGAGTAAATATAAAAAAGCAACTGAATTTATGTGGGTACAGGAAGAACCTGAGAACATGGGTGCCTGGCCATACATTTCCAGAAAATTTCGAAATTCATCATTTAATTTTGAGCTGATTTCCCGTCAGGAAAGTAGTAGCACAGCAACCGGTTATGCCAAACAGCATATCGCACAACAATTGTATATTGTGGCGAATGCATTTGAATCAAAGGCTAGACCGAAAGATAAAAAATAAGTAGAAGCAGCAATAAAAAATTTGTTAGTATTGACTAATAGTTATAACAAAAACAATTATGAGTTTAGTGATCAAAGTTCCGCCTGTAGGCGAATCTATTTCCGAAGTTACATTGTCTCAATGGATTAAAAAAAATGGCGACTATGTTGAAATGGATGAAGTAATTGCCGAATTGGAATCTGATAAAGCAACTTTTGAACTGACAGCTGAAAAGGCAGGCACTTTAAAAACTATTGCTAATGAGGGAGATACGCTTCAGATTGGAGCGCCTGTTTGTAGTATTGAAGAGGGTGGAAAACAAGCCGATACCAAGCAATCTGCTCCCAAAGCAGAATCAAAAGAACCAGTAGCAAAATCTGAAGAGGTAAAAGCTAGTACTTATGCTGCTGGTGTACCATCACCTTCGGCTGCAAAAATTTTGGCCGAAAAAGGTGTCGATGCTGCAGAGGTTAAGGGAAGCGGACTTGGTGGTAGATTAACAAAAGAAGATGCTTTAAAAGCAGAAACCGTTAAGAAGCCAGATATAGCTGTGGCAAAAAAAGCGCCTGTTTCTGTACCAGGTTCAAGAGTAGAAAGACGTGAAAAGATGTCATCACTCAGAAAAACTGTTGCTAAACGTTTGGTTAGTGTTAAAAATGAAACAGCCATGCTGACTACCTTTAATGAAGTAGACATGCAGGCAATCATGGATATACGTGCCAAATACAAAGATAAATTCAAAGAAAAGTATGGTGTTGGTCTTGGATTTATGTCATTCTTTACCAAAGCAGTTTGTGAAGCATTAAAAGATTTTCCATCAGTAAATGCACGTATTGAAGGTGAAGAAATCGTTTTTAATGATTTCGCGGATATATCAATAGCTGTTTCAGCACCAAAGGGACTTGTTGTTCCGGTTATCAGGAATGCAGAAGCGATGTCACTCGCTGAGATCGAAGCTTCAGTTATGGCATTAGCAGTTAAGGCTCGGGATGGTAAACTTACTCTAGAAGAAATGACTGGTGGTACTTTTACCATTACGAATGGTGGGGTATTTGGTTCAATGATGTCAACTCCAATCATTAATGCACCACAGTCTGCGATTTTGGGAATGCACAATATTGTTGAGCGCCCTGTAGCTGTAAACGGACAGGTAGTTATCCGTCCGATCATGTATGTGGCCTTATCGTATGATCACAGAATAATTGACGGACGAGAATCTGTAGGTTTTCTGGTAAGAGTTAAACAGTTACTTGAAGATTCAACCAGGTTATTGTTGGGAGTTTAATTCAAAGGAACGTTTTACGTTCAGAAATATACTATAAAAGGCCGACTCATTTTAAATGAGACGGCCTTCTTTTTGAGTTATAAATATGATCTGTTTAAATTCCCTTTCAGCGATAGACATCAAATGAAGCCTGCTACTAAAAAATGAAGCCTTCTAAAAATTGATTGCTTAGTATCTCGAAATACTACCAGACCCACTTTTTGTATAGCTAACGCTTGGATTTCCACCATATCGGATATTCCCGGAACCGCTTATTAGTGCTTCTAAATATTTATCGGCAGTAATTGTGATGTTTCCTGAACCGCTAACTTTTACATTTGAGTTAGTTGTTTGTAGTTCTTTTCCTTCAAAATTTCCTGATCCGGCAATGGTTATTTTTACATTTTCTGCCTTACCTTTTGCCATGATTTTTCCTGAACCACTGATTATAGCAACAAAATTTTAT
>CAMDQV010000291.1 GCA_945906015.1 Pedobacter schmidteae
ACGCTTTGCTAAAGGCAAAAATAAATTTTTTATTGCTTGGTGGTACCAAGCATTTATAATTTCACTACGCTCATAGCCGCGGGGGCTTAGTCCTTTTTCTGTAGGAAAAAAGTACCAAAAATCCCACCGCTGCGCCTGCTGCTATGAAAGGTTCTGCGAGGGCTGGGACTGTAATTGCCGCACCAGTCAATGCGGAACAACGGTAATTAAAGGTCTGTGCGAGCGTGGCGGATAAAAAAAATTGTGCTTCACTTTTCTAACCGTCTTGCGCGGCATTGGGCAGGGCGTTAATTCTAATGTCATCCTTAATACAAAAATCAAAGCCCTGTACGCAGCCGTTGGTGTATGATCGTTCATAACCCCGACTAACGCTCACCTTAGTACCCTGTCAGATTTTAACTAAAAAGAATAAATACAAAATGAACTACAATATCTGAGCGGTGGGATGAAAGAACGGCGGGCCGGGTGTATGGCCTCGAGGGTGGAAGCATCGTTCTTTCTTGAAGTTTTGGTGCCTTTTGTTTCAAGACAAAAGACACTAGCCACTCCCACGGCGATGAGCGGGAAAAACAAACTATCATTCATACAACAATTTCCTTCACTCTGTTCAGGATGACAGGTGCATAGCGCAAAAAAAAATATTTGTTTTTTGAAAAGCACACGCGACACGCCTGCGCCAGCACTAGGCTCATCGCACGTTTAGGCATTTACTTAAATGATATAAAAGAAAGCCTATTTTTGATTTTCTTTAGTCCACACCTCATAAATCGGATTTCCGGTAGAGCTTAACCCAGAATGATGCCAGTTGCCGTCCACTAATTTCCCATCAAAAGAAAGTGAAGCCCCAGCCCGACTATTATCACGGGAAAAAAATTCAATCTTCTCAGTATATTTTCCTTTTTCAAAGGTGTATGAGCCTCCACCAGTACCAAAGAACTCCTTCGTTTCAGCATTGATAGCAGCCCATTGAAACCTTGAGCCGGTTAGCACTTTCAGAGTTTTTCGGGCTCTTGGCTGACTATAAGTAATCTTACCATCCTGCATCCTTCCTGACATACGCCAGGTACCTGAGAGATTTCCCTGCACCTTATCCAACAAATTCCAGACAGCTTTTTTACCACTAAGATCTGAACTTAGTTTATCCTTCTTGATCATAAAACTATAGTTGATCTTCTGTAAGATCTGATCCTTATCCACCGTATTAAATTCAACAGTAGCAATAAGATCACTCCCTGAAAGTTGATAGGTTCCCCCTCTGCTCTGAATGAACTCCTTATTTACCTGATCAAAAATGGTATGCATAAAATATCCGTCTGATAATAACAATACCTGCTCAATAGTGCCTTCTTGAGTTTGCCAGGCACCATTGATAATGCCTCGATTTAAACTATTACCTGGTTTGAAACTACTCAGGCAAACAATGAACCCAATAACTAGTAATTTGATGTTCTTTAGCATACCGATCTGATTTTAACATTAAAAATAAGTAAAATAGAAGACAAAAACCTGTTTGGAGTGATTGATAAATTTCAGATTAGTTTTTTGGGAATCGATGAACAATTTTAACTGTACAAAAAGCAAAAAAATAATGACTATTAAATCAACTTCTCAATAGCATTCCAGATAATCCTCAAACTGGAAATGATTACTAGTACCCCAACCCCGATAAACATCTTTTTAAGCGGTAATTTGCCTGCAAGTCTGGCAGCAATTGGAGCAGCTACTACTCCACCAACAATCAAACCCAAGATAGTTTGCCAATGACTAACGCCTAATATGATAAAGAATGTGAGTGCACTGGCCATAGTCACAAAAAACTCCGTTAAACTCACTGAACCAATCACATATTTGGGTGTACGGCCTTTAGAGATCAACGTACTGGTAACCAATGGACCCCAGCCACCTCCGCCAAATGAATCTAGAAAACCGCCGGCACCAGCCAGCCAGCCTGCATGCTTAACTTTCTGTGCTTTTCTTTTTTCTTTGAAGGCGTTGGTTAATATCCTGACCCCAAGAAGCAGGGTATATCCCGAAATGACAGGCCTAATCCATTGCGAAAAATTATCTCCTGCATAACCCAGAAATATGGCCCCTATGATTGCACCCAGAACACCGGGAATAAGCAGGGTTTTGAATAATTTCATGTTTACATTTCCAAAACGGTAATGGCTAAAACCGGAGGCTCCGCTTGAAAACATTTCTGCGGTATGAATACTTCCTGAAATCACTGCCGGGTTTAATCCCCCAGACAATAAAAGGGTAGTTGAAACCACGCCATAACCCATACCTAAAGCACCGTCAACAATCTGCGCACAAAAACCAACCAGCAGCATCCACATAAATTTATCATCTATCTGCGTAGAGAGATCTTTACTTAATTCCACAACAGATGCATAACCGATATAGTTGTAACCTGCATAGGCAATAAAGAGCATCGCCAAACTAAATAAGGATAGGTAAGCAATTCTTTTCCACTTTCTTTCCTGAGACATTTCAGAAATGTTACGCGGTACGTCTGCTGCGCTTTCTTGTAGCTTCATGACCATCTGATCGTATAAATATAAAGTCTATGGAATTAGTAGACAATTATACTCAAGTTTTTTGTTTGCACCTAATTTATTTTGTTTTTTTATTAAAAAAAAATGAAGAAAAACCCATTTGCTTATGAAATATCGATTGAGCCAGCTCAACATCGATAAAAAAATGAATTGCTAAATTATTTTAATTGCTAAAAATTTTAGCATAAATTTGTTTCCCTGCAACTAAATTTATGCTGATGGATAAACAGATCATACATATTGATCAGGATGCCTTTTTTGTATCCGTAGAGCTTCTAAAAAACTCTTCACTGGTTGGAAAACCGGTAATTATTGGGGGTACTTCTGATCGTGGGGTAGTTGCATCCTGCAGTTATGAAGCTCGGAAATTCGGTATTCATTCGGCCATGCCCTCCAGAATGGCCCGGCAGCTTTGTCCGCATGCCATCTTTATCCGCGGTAATATGGAGGAGTACAGCAAATACTCACACATGGTCACCGATATTCTGCAAGAAAAAGTACCGGTACTTGAAAAAGCGTCTATTGATGAGCACTACATAGACATGACTGGTATGGACCGTTTTTATGGCTGTATGAAATTTGCACATGAACTGAGGCTTCAGGTGATAAAAGAAACAGGTCTGCCCCTTTCTTTTGGTTTATCAGTTAATAAAACGGTATCAAAAATAGCCACCAATGAATGTAAGCCTAACGGAGAACGGCAGGTGCCTCTTGATGAGGTGCAACCTTTTTTAAACCCCCTATCCATTAAAAAAATACCAGGCTTGGGTCAGGCAACTTATATCAAGCTGAGCGAAATAGGGGTTCGCTTTATTTACACTTTATCACAGATCCCGCAAGAGCAGTTATTCAAAGTACTTGGCAATAATGGAACAAGCCTGTGGCAAAAAGCTCATGGAATTGACCATT
>CAMDQV010000292.1 GCA_945906015.1 Pedobacter schmidteae
GGCCGAGAGGCAATTTCATGATGATTGCCCTTCCTAATATTGATGGGAGTTTTACCTGCACACTTTTTTTTCCATTTGAAGGAGAATTTTCATTTGCGTCATTAGATAATAAAGAAAAAGTAAGGTCTTTTTTTGAAAAAACTTTTATAGATGCGGCTACGTTAATGCCAACACTTGAAGAAGATTTTTTCACCAATCCAACTTCTTCTTTGGTCACGGTAAAATGTTATCCCTGGATAAGAAATGACAAATTTGCTTTGATTGGTGATGCCGCACACGCTATTGTTCCCTTTTTTGGGCAGGGCATGAACTGTGGTTTTGAAGATTGCTCAGTGCTAAATAGTTTAATTGAAAAGCATCTCGATAACTGGTCGGAAATTTTAGCTGAATACCAATCTTTAAGAAAACCTGATGGGGATGCTATTGCAGATTTAGCACTAAATAATTTTGTAGAAATGAGGGACAAAGTAAATCAGCCTAAATTTTTATTACAGAAAAAAATAGAAGCTGCTTTTAGCAAAAAATATCCAGATAAATGGATACCTGCTTATGCACAAGTAACCTTTAGTAACCATATAAGGTATAGTGAGGCCCTGCTTAATGGACAAAGGCAGGAAACTATTATGCAACAAGTAATGGCGATCCCTGATATTGAAAACAAATGGCAGGATGAGGAAATTGAAAAAATGATCTTAAAAAATATCAAAAATTAATATGTATAACCTTCATTACTTTTTTGAACAAGATCAGAATAAAGTAATTGCTTTCCTGAAAAATAATTTCTTTGCTGTTGTAACGGGTTTTGGTGAGCAGTACCCAGTTGCAACACAACTTCCTTTAAATATTGAAATAAGAGAAGGTGGAAAAATATTTCTTACAGGCCACTTGATGAAGAATACAGATCACCACAAATCATTTGAAAAAAACAAAAATGTATTGGTTGTATTTACCGGACCTCATTGTTATGTAAGTGCCAGTTGGTATGGCACCCCGGCAGTAGCAAGCACCTGGAATTATATAGCCGTACATGCAAAAGGGAAAATACATTTTACAGATGAAGCAGGAACATACCAGGCCATCAGGACCATCACTGATAAATATGAAGGAACAGAAACTATAGCTGCATTTAATAACCTGCCTATGGAATATGTACAAAAATTAATAAAAGCCATTGTTGGTTTTGAAATTGAAGTGAGTACTATTGATAATGTATTTAAATTAAGCCAGAATCAGAATGAACAAATCAGGAAAAGTGTTATTACAGAATTAATGAAAAGGCCAGATGAAGGCTCAAAACTGATTGCAGCAGAAATGGAAAGTAGATTAACTTTGTAACATGACAAGAAAACAACTCATACAACAAATTCAACAAAAAAAATCATATCTCTGCGTGGGTTTAGATACGGATATTACCAAAATACCAAAACATCTACAACCCTTCCCTGATGCTATCTTTGAGTTTAACAAACAGATTATTGATGCTACGCAAGATTTGTGTGTAGCTTATAAAATTAATACCGCATTTTACGAAGCGATGGGATTAAAAGGCTGGGAAGCCATGGAAAAAACAGTGCATTACATTTCGAAAGAACATTTTATAATTGCCGATGCTAAGCGCGGTGATATTGGAAATACCTCTTCTCAATATGCTAAAGCATTTTTTGAGACTTTGAATTTTGATGCAATCACTGTGGCTCCATACATGGGTGAAGACAGTGTGAAACCATTTTTAGAATTCGAAAATAAATGGGGCATTGTATTGGGGTTTACAAGCAATGTAGGCAGTAAAGATTTTGAGCAGCAAAAAATAGGAGATGAATTTCTTTATGAAACCGTTTTAAAAAAAGTATGCAGCTGGGGCAATATCAATAACTTAATGTTTGTTATTGGTGCAACAAAAGCAAGTGATTTAGAAGAAATACGTAAAATAATTCCTGATCATTTTTTGCTAGTGCCCGGTGTTGGTTTTCAGGGAGGTAGTTTAAAAGAAGTCAGCAAATATGGATTAAATAAAGACTGTGGCTTACTTGTAAATGCATCAAGGACAATTATTTATGCCAGCACTGATACTAATTTTGCTGATGAAGCAAGGGTTATTGCACAACAGTATCAAATAGAAATGGCCACATACTTATCCTAATAATTATGTCGTAATTTATACCTTCAGCTCATTCATTATTTTATAAGACAATTTAACTGCCCATTTTTCATATCCTTCTGCCGAAGGATGTAAGCCATCAGCTGCTAAAAATTCTGCTCTTGCTCCATCTACCCTTTGCATATCTGTAATATTAATAAAATTAGTTTTATACTCATTCGCTGATGATGCACAAATAAAATTGTAAGCATCTATTTCTACAGCTACCTGATTTCTGTTGCGTCCTTCAGCAAAAGGAGTTACCCCCCAATCAGGAATACTTAAAACAAAAACGCGTTTGGGCTTATTGTCTGCAAAATAAATAGCCCGTTGCAATAATTGCTCAAATTCAATTTTAAATTCAGCTAGCGAATACCCTCTATATTGATTATTTACACCAATAAGTAGCGATACAATATCATAAAATTCTATTGTGTTTGATTGCTCAATTGCTTTAATCAACTCTTCTGTTGTAAACCCAGTTTTAGCAATGATTTTGGGTAAATAAAAAGGGTAACCTAATTCTGTTAATAATTTAACTGTTTTATTGGGGAAATTATCATCAAAAGCTACCTTTTCGCCAATAGTATAACTATCGCCAAGGGCTAAATAAGAGAAGTTGGTCATATTTTGGCTACTTTATTTATGAAATTAGATATTGTTCTTTACTTACACAACAATTTAAAATGAAAGCGGGATACTTTATCTTTGCCAAATACTATTATTACACATATTAATTTTACATATGGCTTCTAAAACAGATAACTTTCAATCGCCCGATTATTTTAATATAGATGAACTACTAACTGAAGAGCATAAGCTGATAAGAGATAGTGTACGCAATTATGTTAAGAAGGAAATTTCTCCAATTATTGAGGATTATGCCCAAAGAGCAGAATTTCCACAACAGATCATCAAGCAAATGGGTGACCTAGGATGCTATGGTCCAACCGTGCCGGAGCAATATGGTGGGGGTGGACTAGATTATATCAGCTACGGATTAATGATGCAGGAGTTGGAACGTGGTGACAGTGGTGTACGGTCTACGGCAAGTGTACAAGGCAGTTTGGTTATGTTTCCTATTTACCAATATGGTAGTGAAGAACAACGCTATAAATATTTACCCAAATTGGCAAGTGGTGAGTGGCTTGGTTGTTTTGGTTTAACCGAACCCAACCATGGTAGTGACCCAAGCGGCATGCTAACCCACTTTAAAGATGCTGGTGACCATGTAATATTAAATGGTGCAAAAATGTGGATTAGCAATGCGCCATTTGCACAAGTGGCTGTGGTGTGGGCAAAGGATGAAGCTGGAGAAAT
>CAMDQV010000293.1 GCA_945906015.1 Pedobacter schmidteae
GGGTATAAAAAGATAAAATCCGGAGGATATTTCGCTTATTGTATTAAACAAAAGGGAGGGAGGGTCGTTGAATCTGGATATAAACAAAGATAACTTTTTTAGTATTTAAACAATTTCACCTACCCTCCCTACCCCATTTGATTAGAATAAAAAGAAAAGTACCCCATAAATAACCCCATAAATAACCCCATAAATAATCCTACCATGACATTAAAACATAATAACCAATTAAAAATCAGTTTCAACAACGTGCAAAATGACCAATTAAGAATGCTGTCCCATATTTACGGTGTTCCGATGCAAGAGATCATTCGCAAAGCGATTGATTGTTTTGCTCGATTAGAAAACGAAAAACGGCTAAAGGCGAATCCCAATGCAAAGCCATTGGCTGGATTTTAAGGTTTAATGAGATACTACCGAAGTACTAATTTTTGCGTTAGCAACTTGAACACACCTCATTTAAAACACAATTAAAATCTCCGAACACACCTCACACGACCCGAGCCCTCCTGATTCCCCCAATACCAGTAATTTACATAAACACCTGAAGGGCCACTCCCATACTGGGCATATTGAGAATATGGTAACGCATCATAAAGATGAAATCCAGTAACTGCTGAAGCAGATGGATTTGCTGGGTCGGTTGTTTTATATGAAGTCCAATAAAAATTACCCCAATTATCATACGGAGCGTAAGTTGAACTGCTATTATCGTTGGTTAAAATCAAGTCTAATGCTGAGTAATTAGCATTTATTGATTTCCAATCTCCCAAACTTGGAACAATCCAATTCTTAAATGAACCATCGGTTAAATCAGTACAAGTCTTTGTAGCGTTGGTAATACCCTGAACTCTACCAGAGGCATTGTCATTTAAACTCATTATTAAACCTTTTTCCCCGTTATCATATGTGGACACTACAATTCCACCTCCCCATAATTCACCGACATAATGCTGACTCGGATCTATGCCTGCAGATTGAGCATACAAAGCATAGGGAACAGAAAGTAACTCGGTAGTAGATAGAAATGTGTAATTTGTTCCATTATTTAAATCTATCTCAGTCTTTAAAAACAATGATGTAGCTCCCCAAGAAATAGATTTAAACACACCTTGTATTACACTTCCTTTTCCAATGGTAATTCCAAATAATCCAATATCATTGGTATTGGTATTGAAGGACTCAGAATAAACAACAGTACCAGAGGATTGATCCTTGATGATGCTGATTCTTAGAGCAACTGATTTATTGGAAACAGCATTGTTGGAAGCGTCTCTTGCCATCCCTTGAAATTTGATGCCCTGCGGCGCAGATTGTGCAAATAGCAAACCTGAAAAGGCTGTGATTGATATTAGAAGTAATGTTTTCATTTATTTTTTTATGAATTTATAAGTATTCCAATGACCGTCATCATTGATTTCGATAATGTAAATACCACTGTTAAAATCGCTAAAATCAATCGAACTATTGTACTCCGTTAAAGTCTTAAATAAAAGGATTTCAGAGTTTATATTCCTAATAGTCAACCCACTATTCAGCGACGAAATACTAACATTCAAAAAATCTTCTATTGGATTTGGAAATAATTTATCAGTATTTGAATATAGATGATTTTCAACGTCCAGGGACTTTGAAAAAATCGAATGGAAACCCAACGTTGTTTTTTGACTTTCCAACGTTATCGTCTCGCCAATTGTAAATTGTATTTTATTATTTGCTGTAATAACGTTCTCTCCGCCGGCGGAAATGACGCTATTCGGCATTGATTGACCACAAACAAAGTTTGTAGAATTGAAAATGAGTACTAAGAAAAATATATTCTTCATTGGTTTAAAACATTTTTTTTCATATATTATTTTTAATAGGCCCAAGTGAAATATAATACGACGGTGGCATTATTCTGGGTTCTCACAATTGAACTAGGATAAGCTCCAGAACCAGTTGTGTAAGAATCTAATTTGAAGGAAACATCAGCAATTTTATCATCCGCATCAATGGCATCATCATCCCATAACCTGATAAAGTAAAAATTTACAAAATCGGTAATTGTGACTGACGGAGAGAGATTCCAAGTTTTAGGCAGCTGAGTAGCAAATAAATCGGCATATTGGCCGCTTGTGTACAAGATAGTATTTGTCGGATTGGGACTTAATAAAGTGAAGTATACATCTGGGCCATTGAATGGATCCCATCCAGAACCGCTTGGATCAAGAAAGGGCATCTCAGACAGAAGGACTTTGGTAAGAATCGCCTTAGCAAAAGGTCTCAATATGGTAATTTGGGAAGATTTTTGATTTTGCCCATCTGAATTCTTAACTTTTAGAGTTATTGTATAGGTACCCGGCTGATCAAATATATGAGTGGGATTTTCAGCAATAGAGGTAGAACCATCTCCAAAATCCCAAATGAAATCAACCGCATTTATTGAAGAACTCGTAAATTGAACCGAACAGGGCGCATAACCCCCATTAGGATTAAACGTAAATACTGCGACGGGGTCTTTTTTGGAACCTGCAGAATTATCCTTACACGAATTTAATCCCACTAGGAAAAGGGTAAGTAATCCTAATAAAATCGATTTAAAATGAAATATTTTTTTCACATCCCAAAGATGAAGCATAAAAACAAACTTTCACTTTGTATTGACACACTAAAAATATGTATATTGCACCTATTATGAGTACTAATAACAAAATAAATCTGGACAAAATTGGCAATTCCCTGAGAAAAATAAGAGAATTGAAAGGTTTTAAACAGGAAACTGTAGCTAAAAAATTAGGCCTCACAACTAACGGTTATGGAAAAATAGAACGCGGTGAGTCGACATTGAATTTGGATCGCTTAAATCAAATAGCAGAAGTATTTGGAGTTAGTACAAATGACATATTGAACTTTGATGAGAGTGTTATTTACAACATTGAACAAATGAATAATAGCGCGCCCCATGGAACTGTAAACAATTTTTCACTTTCAGAAGAAGAGAGGAAAATCTTAAACTTACAAATTAGCGCTATGTCTGATTTAATACAAAAACAAAACCAACTCATCGAGCAGTTACTTTCGAAGAATAAATAATCAGTAGCTCCCCTTCTCTGGAATAACATGCCGAACTCCCCCTCGTGGGTTTTCCATATCCCCGTTATATCTTGGAATTACGTGACAATGAAAATGAAACACCGTTTGACCAGCCGTTTCACCACAGTTCATCCCAATATTATATCCATCGGGTTGATAATTTGATTCAATAATGAATTTTGCTTTTAGAATCACCTTTGAAAGATGCCCCCTTTCGTTTTGATCTAATTCAAAATAGTCTATCTTTATTTCGTTTGAAATAATCAATAAATGACCAGGGGAAACAGGAAATGCGTCTTGAATAATAAAAAAGTACTCATCCTTGAAAAGGATACGATCAGCTGATATTTGTGTG
>CAMDQV010000294.1 GCA_945906015.1 Pedobacter schmidteae
TATATGCATAAATTTAGTAGGCAAAATAAAAAAATAGATGAGACAATGAAAACTCATTTAATAAATGATCTTAATACTTTTGGAATCTTTGAGGATAATTATAAAATATTTTTTAATCAAAGAGCAAAAGCACTAAGCAGAGAAATGAAAATTAGAATAATCGAATCGGAAATTGATCGAACAATGCAAGCAGAAGCACCAGACACTTACGGTGAAGAAAATGAATTGACTCAACAAGCTGAAGAATAATTTTGTTCAAACATAAAATACTAACAATTTATACTAAATGAACTTTGTTAAAGTTTTAAATAAATACAGAAAGTTTTCTTTTTCAGAACATGACAAAGGAAGCCGATTTGAACGCTTAATGAAAGCATATTTAATATCTGATCCAACGTATGCTAATAAATTTAAAAAGGTTTGGTTGTGGAGTGAGTTCCCAGGCAGGGGTGACTTAGGTGGAAGCGATACTGGTATTGATTTAGTTGCATTAACTTTTGAGGGTGATTATTGGGCAATACAATGTAAATGTTTTCAAGAAGATGCAGTTATTGATAAAGCAGCAGTAGATTCTTTTATTACTACATCAGGTCGTAGCTTTAAAAATGAAGAATTAAAAACGGTTCGCTTTTCACATCGTCTTTGGATTTCAACTACAAATAAATGGGGTCTAAATGCAACTGAAGCTATTAAAAATCAAAACCCTCCTTTTACAAGATTAAATCTTTTTGATTTAATTGGAGCTCCAATTGATTGGGAGAAATTAGATAAAGGGATACATGGAGATGCTTCTCGTACACCTAAAAAATCTTTATATCTGCATCAAAAAGAAGCATTAGATAAAACCCATGAGCATTTTAAAAAATTTGATCGTGGTAAACTTATCCTTGCTTGTGGTACAGGTAAAACATTTAATTCGTTGCGAATTGCTGAAAATGAAACTAATGGAAAAGGTCTAATTCTCTTTTTGGTTCCATCTATTGCTTTATTGGGTCAAACTTTACGTGAATGGACTTCTGATGCAATTGAACCAATTAATGCTATCTGCATTTGCTCCGATCCATTAATTTCAAGTAGAAGAAACAAAAATAATGATAGCGATCAGTACAGCATAATAGATTTAGCATTGCCTGCATCTACAAATACAAAAGAAATATTAAAACAGTTCAATCAAATAAGAAATAAAAATACAAATGGTATGATTGTAGTATTTTCAACTTATCAATCCATCGATGTAATATCTAAAGCACAAAAAGAATTATTAAAAAATGATTTTGATGAGTTTGATTTAATTATTTGCGATGAAGCACATAGAACAACTGGTGTAAAGTTATCAAATGAAAATGAGTCTGCATTTATTAAAGTACACGACAACAATTTTATAAAAGCAAAAAAACGTTTATACATGACTGCTACACCTAGATTGTATAGCGATGATGTCAAAAGTAAAGCTGCACAATCTGATGCAATATTGTGTTCTATGGATGATCCTAAATTGTATGGTGATGAAATTTATCGGATTGGTTTTGGTGAAGCAGTTGAAAGAGACTTACTCACTGATTATAAAGTATTGATACTCACCTTGAATGAGAATGATGTTCCCCCTTCAATTCAAAAAATAATAGCAAATAAAGATAGTGAAATAAATTCAGATGATGCAGGTAGACTTATTGGATGTATAAATGCATTATCTAAGCAAGTGCTCGGTGATGAGGGTATATTAAAAAAAACCGATCCCGATCCTATGAGAAGGGCTGTAGCCTTTTGTCAAACTATTGCAACTTCTAAAAAGATCACTTCTACATTTAATGAAGTTACTGATCTCTATATTAATTCATTACCAGAAACCAAAAAAGAAAATATGGTATCTGTCTCCTCCAAGCATATGGATGGCACAATGTCAGCACCTGTTCGCGATGAATTATTAACTTGGTTAAAGGCTGATACTGAAAATAATGAATGTAAAATTCTAACGAATGTGCGCTGTCTGAGTGAAGGTGTAGATGTCCCTTCCTTAGATTCTGTGTTATTCCTCTCTGCTCGAAATTCACAAATTGATGTGGTTCAATCAGTTGGTCGTGTGATGCGTAAATCACCCAATAAAAAATATGGATATATTATTATTCCAGTATTAGTCCCTGCTAATATAGAAGCGGATAAAGCATTAGATGACAATAAACGATACAAAGTAGTATGGACTGTACTTAATGCCTTACGTGCACATGATGATAGATTCAATGCAACTGTAAATAAAATTGAACTAAATAAAAATCGACCAGAGCAAATTTTAGTTGGCAGACCTGATGTTTCATTTGACAAAGATGGTAATCCTATTTCGACAACCGATGGTGATAATAATACATCATCTGCAAACCTATCCGAACAAATATCACTGCAATTTGAGCAATTGCAATCGGTTGTATTTGCAAGAATGGTAAACAAAGTTGGCGATAGAAGATATTGGGAACAATGGGCAAAGTCAGTAGCTGAGATTGCACAGAAACATGAAGATAGAATAAATAAACTTTTACGGGAAAATATTAGTTATAAAAAAACATTTGATAAATTTCTTGAAGGATTACAAAATAATATAAATCCCAACATTTCAACTGAAGTTGCAATTGAAATGCTTTCACAGCACTTGATTACAGCGCCTGTATTTGATGCATTATTCAAAGGTTATTCTTTTGTTAAAAATAATCCAATTTCTATAGCTATGCAAAAAATGTTGGACATCCTTGATGAGCACGCACTGGAAAAAGAAAATAAATCACTAGAAAAATTCTATGATAGTATTAAGAAACGTATAGAGGGAATTGATAATGCTGAAGGTAAACAAAAAATAATACTTGAGCTTTATGAAAAGTATTTTAAAACAGCAATGCCTAAAATGGTGGAGAAACTGGGAATTGTTTATACTCCTGTGGAAGTGGTGGATTTTATTATTCATTCAGTAAATGACATTCTGAAAAAAGAATTTGACCGTACTATTTCTGATGAAAACATTCATATCCTTGACCCATTTACAGGAACAGGAACATTCTTAGTGCGTTTGCTGCAAAGTGGATTAATTGATGTAAAAGATTTGGAACGTAAATACAAAGATGAATTACATGCCAATGAAATTGTATTACTAGCTTACTACATAGCCGCAATTAACATTGAAAACGCTTACCACGATGCTACACCCGACCCAGATGATGGCGTAGGAAAAGAAAATTACACTTCATTTGATGGAATTGTATTAACCGATACATTTCAGTTAAGTGAAACAAGAGAGGGTGAAATTCAATACGAGGAAATGTTGAAAAAAAATTCTGACAGAGTTGAAAAACAAAGGAAAGCTCCACTCAGAATTATTATTGGAAATCCACCTTATTCCATTGGTCAAAAATCAGCAAACGATAATGCACAAAATCAAA
>CAMDQV010000295.1 GCA_945906015.1 Pedobacter schmidteae
ATGCTTGGAACTCCTTATTAATCGGTGTACCGGAACCTAATCATGACCTTTTGCTACTAGCGAAAAAAAAATACAGAACATTCCTCTTAAGTAATAGTAATGAGATCCACTATAACTGGATCATGAATTATTTAAAAAGAGAACATCAATTAGAATCAAATGCCATCTTTTTTGAAAAAGATTATTATTCACATTTAATGAAAATGCGTAAACCTAATCCTGAAATTTTTGAATATGTATTAAAGGAACATCAGCTAGATCCTGCCCAAACTCTTTTTATAGATGATAGTCTGCAGCACCTGAAAACCGCAGCATCCCTTGGAATGCAAACCCACCTTCTTACAGCAGACGAAAGTCTGGAGAGCTATTTATACTCATCAGGCTTGCTAGACATTAATTGAAAATTGTTTAAATTAGAACATGCAAAAGCAAAAAATCAGCACGCTTAAAGAATTTTACCCCTTTTATCTAGAAGAACATAGCAATTCAATCAGCAGAATTCTGCACTTCATTGGCACCTCGCTTGTTCTTTTATTAATTCCAACTGCTCTGATTGTCAATGATGCAAAGGTATTGTTCCTCATCCCATTTGTGGGGTATGGTTTTGCTTGGGTCGGTCATTTCTTTTTCGAAAAAAATAAACCGGCTACCTTTCAATATCCAGGCTACAGTCTTGCTTCAGATTTTATCTTATTCTGGGATCTACTTCGCGGAAAAGAAAAATTTTGGAATAAATAACTATCTATTTTAATTTTCTGCGTTTCTTTTCTAGTGCAATTAAACGCAGTTCCCTACCCATTTGTCCAGCAACAGATGTATTCTCTTCTGCCCTTCTGAAAAGATAAGGCATCACCGCTTTAACAGGGCCATAAGGAACATACTTAGTCACATTATAGCCAACAGATGAAAGATTGAAGCTTAAATTATCGCTCATTCCTAATAACTGAGAAAAATAAACATGCTCATGATTGTGCGGAATACCTTTTTCATCCAAAAGCTCGGCCAATACTCGGCAACTTTCTTCATTATGTGTTCCTGCTATAAATGAAACAATTTCAATTTTACTGATGCAATAGTTAAGGGCTAGATCATAATCTTGATCTGTTGATTCTTTATCCTTATGAATTGGTGATGGATAATTAAATTCTACAGCACGTTTACGTTCCTTTTCCATATAGGCTCCACGAACTAACTTGGCTCCCAGAAAAAAGTGTTCGATGCTAGCAGTTTTTACATCTGCTTTCAGGGAAGCAAGTTTATCGTTTCGGTACAGCTGATAGGTATTAAAAACAAGCGCCTTTTCCTGATTATATTTCCGCATCATCTCCAAAATCAATGAATCTATCGTATTTTGTATCCAGGTTTCCTCCGCATCTACCATTACTTTAACATCCAGATCATGTGATAAGCTTCCTATTTGATCTAATCTATTTTTAAAACGGATAAATTCTGTCTTTTCATCCTCATTCAAAAGCTGCTTTTTATCTAATTTTTCAAGCAATCCAAATCTACCAAGACCGGTAACTTTAAATACTGTTAAAGGAATACGTTCATCTCCATTAGCATGTCTAATGGTATTCTTAATCTCTTGGCAGGTTGCATCAAACACCGTTTCATCGTCTTCACCCTCCACAGAATAATCGAGAATAGAACCCACTTTACCGGCATGAAGCTGACTGACAGTTTGTTCACATTCATCAATACTCTCTCCGCCGCAAAAATGTTGGAAAATGGTATTTTTAATTAAAGATGTAATTGGTAAGCCTATGTTGAGTGCAAAATTGGTAATTGGCGGGCCAATCTTTGTTAGAAAATTTATACTGATCATTTTAAACAGCCAATAGGCACGTTTAAGGTCGGCATCCGTTTTTCCACGGAAAGCAATCTCTGTATTATCAAAAGAAAGATTAGTACTCTTCAACTTGGTTTGTTGCATGTGCAAAGGTAGAAATATTGAGATATTTACATACGAATGCGAAAATTTGTAAGTTTGCTACATGCTTGATTTTACATTAGAAGGAGAATTCATCCACCTGATCCAATTGCTAAAGGCTGCCAACATTGTTCAAAGTGGTGGCGAAGCTCAAATGGTGGTTTCAGAAGGTGAAGTAAAATACAACGGTGAGGTAGATTACCGCAAACGTTTAAAAGTAAGACGAGGTGATATTGTAGAGTGCAGAGGTAAACTAATTAAAGTTAAATGAAACCCATAAAAAGCATCAGTTATTCTGTTTATTTTGAAAACAGTCTGCAAGAGTTAAGTAAATTTTTAATCGAAAGTAAGTACAGCAAAATTTTTGTGCTGGTTGACAGCAATACCGAAATTCATTGTCTGCCGCTTTTACAGGATGCCTTAGGTGATCTTGAATTCGATATGATCGAAGTAACACCTGGCGAGGAGAATAAAAATATTGATTTCTGCATTGGGATCTGGAGAATGCTGCTTGATTTTGGCGCCGACAGAAATAGCATCCTAATCAATCTTGGCGGCGGTGTTATAACAGATATGGGTGGATTTGCTGCCTCAACCTTTAAGCGCGGTATTGATTTTGTGCAGGTTCCAACTACCTTACTATCCCAGGTTGACGCTTCTATTGGAGGGAAAACCGGAATCGACATGGAGAATGTAAAAAATATCATCGGCACATTCACCCAGCCAAAGGCTGTTTTTATAAATACCGGATTCTTAAGTACTCTAGACCAAAGAGAGCTACGTTCGGGATATGCCGAAGTGGTAAAACACGGACTGATCTATGATTTATCCTTGTTTGAAAAACTAAAGAATATTAAACCTGCTGAGCTAAGCCCTGAAATTATTTATCGTTCTGTTGAGATCAAAAATGAAGTAGTAATTTCTGATCCCTTTGAAAAAGGAATCAGAAAGATTCTCAACTTTGGTCATACTATTGGGCATGCTGTAGAAAGTTACTCCTTACACCATGATAAAAAACCACTTCTACATGGAGAAGCCATTGCAATCGGATTTATTTGTGAAGCATACCTTTCAGCAAAGAAAAACGGACTTCAAAAATCAGAGCTTAGCGAGATTATAGATACAATCCGGAATGTTTATCCTGCCTATCAAGTAATGAAAAACAGCTATAGTGATCTCATGGAGATTATGAAGAATGATAAAAAGAACAATGCCGGAAGGATTAGTTTTTCACTTCTGAGCACCATTGGCAAATGCGACTTCGATATTTACTGTACCGAAGAGGAGATCTTTGAAAGTCTTAATTTTTATACAACTTACTAAATCGCCTCACAGAGCGGAATCAACAAAGCAGACTTACGAAATCACCTCAGCAAGCGGAAAAAAGATTTCGTCAGTCGCAAACCAGCAAAGCAAAGCGACTGACTAATTTATCCAACATGTCGGATAGGTAAATTCGTAAGTCGA
>CAMDQV010000296.1 GCA_945906015.1 Pedobacter schmidteae
AAGACTGTAAACTGTCGTATCAAAGGAAAATTCAGAACCCTAGACATTAAAACCACGAATCCAATTGCAGTGGGCGACCGTGTAGTTATAGCGCCCGAACCTGATCAAGAAACAGGACTTATTACTGCACTTCAGCCCCGAAAAAATTATATTATCCGTAAATCTGTGAACCTTTCTAAACAAGCACAGATCATTGCGGCAAATTTAGATCAGGCGTTTTTAATCGTAACGCTAGCCTCTCCGCGTACTTCTCTGGGTTTTATTGACCGCTTTCTGGTTACTGCAGAAGCTTATGAAATTCCTGCAAAACTCATCTTCAATAAGTTGGATTTGTTTAATGACGAAGGCCTTGAAATTATTGAGGAACACCAATTGATCTATGAAAATGCAGGTTACCCATGCTATAGTGTTTCAGCGATTAAAGAAACTAATCTGGATCAATTAAGAGAGCTATTAAAAGATAAAGTAACACTTGTAAGCGGGCATTCAGGGGTTGGCAAATCAACGCTGATCAATGCCTTGCTTCCTGGAAAAGAACTTAAAACAGGCCAAATATCCGACTGGAGCGACAAAGGAAAACATACTACCACCTTTGCCGAGATGTTTCAATTGCCTTTTGGAGGATACTTAATCGATACTCCTGGAATTCGTGAACTGGGGGTTTTTGATATTGAAAAACAGGATCTAGGCCGTTTATTTCCGGAGATCAGAAAACTAATGGGAAATTGCCGCTTTCACAATTGTAGACATATTAATGAACCCGGATGTGCTGTTTTGGATGCACTTGATAACGAAGAGTTAGAATCTTCGCGATACGATAGCTACCTGAGTATTTATCATGATAATGAAACCAGAGGATGAGAGCAGTAATTCAACGGGTTAGTCATGCATCCTGCAGTATTGAGGGCGTAATTTGTGGCGAAATCGCCATAGGCTTTATGGTTTTGCTAGGAATTGAAGACAGCGATACCGATGAGGATATGACTTGGCTCGCTCAAAAGATTGCGAACATGCGTATATTTTCAGACGAGAACGGTTTGATGAATAAAGCGCTTGCAGAGGTTCAGGGGAATATCCTTCTGGTGAGTCAGTTTACGCTCTTTGCCGCAACAAAAAAAGGAAACAGGCCCGGGTTTACGCGTTCAGCAAGGCCTGAATACGCTATTCCTTTTTATGAAAAAATGATCGAGGAATTAACTAAACTTACTAGCACAAAAATACAAACCGGCGTATTTGGCGCCGACATGCAAATTAGTTTGGTAAATGATGGCCCCGTTACCATTTGCATCGATACCAAAGCTAAAGAATAATATAAATCAATTCTGATGACAATAGAGGAAGCACAAAAAATAGTAGATCAGTGGATCAATACAACCGGTGTTCGTTATTTTAATGAGTTAACCAATACGGCAATCCTCATGGAAGAAGTTGGCGAGGTTGCAAGAATCATGGCTAGAACGTATGGCGAGCAATCCTTTAAAAAATCGGATGAAGGCCATGATCTTGGCGATGAACTTGCAGATGTATTGTTTGTTTTAATTTGCCTTGCTAATCAAACCGGAATCGACCTTACTGAAGCTCTGCAAAAAAATCTGGAAAAGAAAAATATCCGAGATGCAGATAGGCATAAAAATAATGAGAAATTGAAGTAAGTCCGGTTGTTCAGCATTTTTCATGCTGCCACTTCTGTATTTAAACCATTTTAACCAGCCGATCACCATCCAGAACCGGAATACTGGTAGTAATATCCAATTTAAGACAAAAAGCAATATCTTCTTCAATGCCCAGCTTCTTTAAACGTTCACTATGTGAAGTTTTTTTAAGATATAAACCTAAATCACCTTTGGCCAGCTTGTACAGATCTTCAGATGCAATACTCGCATCATCAAGCGCATAGTTGTCATCTTTCAAATGATGTACCACCCCACCAGCAAATAGCGTATCTTCCAAATTGACTTTATCTTTCCAGCCAGAGCAAAGCAGTAAAATATCATTCGGCTGCGTTTTAAGCCAAGTACATAAGGCGCTGATATTCAGAAATGAACCGATCACAATCTTACTTGCACCGCGCGACATGTTTATTGCATGAGTGCCATTAGTGGTTGTAAGTACGATAGTTTTACCTGCTACCTTTTGCTGAACATATGAAAACGGTGAATTTCCAAAATCAAACCCATCAACAACCTCTCCGTTTCGCTCGGCAGCTAGCAGAAAGTCAGAATCACGATAAGACTCACATTCTTCAACTGTTGCTACCGGAATAATGGCGACCGCCCCATTTTCAATACCATAACAAATGGATGAAGTGGCTCTGAAAATATCAATTACTACGATGATACTTTCGGTAAAATCATGTAAATGAAGAAGAGCAGGTGTCAAACAAACTTCGAGATTACGTTTTTGCATTCTATGTTAGCGTATTATGTTTATTTAAAAGGGAATTTTACTACCCTGGCTAATAGTTTGTTTTCGCGGATGCTGATGTAAATAGCAGACCCCTCTTTACAAAATTCTGCTTTAACATAGCCCATACCAATTGCTTTTTGAAGCGAAGGAGATTGGGTACCAGAAGTTACCTTACCAATCACATTACCTTGGGCATCCACAATCTGATAATCATGACGAGGAATACCTCGTTCAATCATTTCAAACCCAACAAGTTTACGCTCTACTCCATTTTGTTTTTGAGCAGCCAGATTGACAGAGTTCACAAAGTTCTTGCTAAACTTAGTAATCCAGCCAAGTCCTGCTTCAAGTGGAGAGGTAGTATCATCGATATCGTTTCCGTACAAGCAAAAACCCATTTCTAATCGCAAGGTATCACGCGCGGCCAGTCCGATAGGTTTGATCCCATTAGGTGCCCCCGATTTAAATATTTCATTCCAAATATGCTCTGAATGTTCCTTATCAAAATACAATTCAAAACCACCGGCACCGGTATAGCCTGTTGCTGAGATCAATATATTTTCAACCCCTGCAAATACGCCTTTTTTAAAGGTGTAATACTCCATACAAGAAAGATCAACATCGGTTAAACTTTGAAGTGCTTCTATAGCTTTCGGACCCTGAACAGCGAGTAAGGAAGTTTTATCTGAGATGTTTATCATCTCTACTGCTCCGGTATTGTATTTTGAGATCCAGTCCCAATCTTTTTCAATATTTGAAGCATTCACAACCAGCATATAGGTTTTATCGTTAATACGATAAACCAGTAGGTCATCAACAATACCACCCTGATCATTTGGAAGGCAAGAATATTGGATCTTACCATCAAAAAGTTTGGAGGCATCATTTGAACACACACGTTGAATCAAATCTAGTGCACCCTCGCCTCTCAAAATAAACTCTCCCATATGGCTCACATCAAATACACCTACCGCCTTTCGAA
>CAMDQV010000297.1 GCA_945906015.1 Pedobacter schmidteae
TACCTGTCTACAGATAAAAGCTATAAGAACTTTGTTCTTGAGTACGACTTCAAACTGGAAGCAAACGGAAATAGTGGTGTATTCATTCGTTCATCAATTGATGGGACAAAGATCAGCGGATGGCAGGTAGAAGTTGCTCCTCCGGGAAATGGCACAGGCGGCATTTACGAATCTTATGGTAGAGGATGGTTGACTAAGCCAACTGCTGAAGTAGAAAGCGGATTAAGTCCAGAAGGATGGAATACTGGTAAGATTCAGGTAATCGACGATGAGATCACAACCTGGTTGAACGGAAAACAGATCTCCTATTTAAAAGATGCGAAGATCGGTGCAGGAAATGGATTCATCGCACTTCAAATACATGATGGTGGTGGTATTAAGGTAAGATGGAAAAATATTAAGATCAAGGAATTGTAGTAATAAAAGATTTAATTGGCTATAAAAAGGCTGAACAGCACACATACATTTTAATAATCCAGTAAAAAGCATTTGCAACAAATATAAAATACCTAATAAAAAACTTACACACCTATGAAAACCAGTTCCGAATCGTCCCGCAGAGGCTTTATAAAAAAACTTGCCACATCTACAGCCGCTGTGGCAGTTGGGAGTAATGTACTTGCATCAACTACAGAAAACAATGCAAACCTAATCACTATACCTAACAGGCAAACAATTAGTGCCAATGACAATATTAACATTGCCCTGATTGGTGCAGGAGGGATGGGTAGTAATGATACAATGACTGCATTGAAAGTTCCGGGAGTAAAGTTGGTAGCTGTATGTGATCTTTATGATGGTCGTTTAGCTGATGCAAAAAAGCGTTGGGGCCAGGATATATTTACAACTAGATCATATAAGGAAATATTAAGCCGTTCAGATATTGATGCAGTAATTGTAGCTACTCCAGATCATTGGCATCAGCAAATTTCTATTGATGCAATGCGCGCAGGCAAACATGTTTATTGTGAGAAACCTATGGTACATGATATATCAGAAGGTCCGGCAGTAATTAAAGCCCAAAAAGAAACTGGAAAAGTATTTCAGGTAGGAAGCCAGGGGGTATCGTCACTTGGAAATGAGAAAGCCAAGGAACTATTGAAAGATGGAGCAATTGGTCAGCTAAACTTTGCAGAGGGTTTCTGGGCTCGTCACTCTCCTGGAGGAGCGTGGTCATACCCAATTCCAGAAGATGCATCAGCTGAAACTGTGGATTGGGAAACCTATCTAAGTAATACCACAAAGCGTCCGTTTGATGCGAAACGTTTCTTCAGATGGAGAAATTATCGTGATTATGGAACAGGAATGTCAGGAGATCTATTCGTTCACCTGTTTTCAAGTCTGCATTTTATTACAGATTCATTCGGTCCGAATAAAATATATTCGTCAGGAGGTTTAAGGTATTGGAAAGATGGAAGAGAAGTCCCAGATGTACTTTTAGGCATATTTGATTATCCAGATCAAGCAGCAGCTCATCCCGCATTTAATTTATCGCTAAAATGTAATTTCATAGATGGAACTAGCGGAAGTACGATATTGAAACTAATTGGAAGTGAAGGAGCGATGGATATTGGATGGGATAGTGTAACATTAAGAAGAAATAGGAATTTTTCTACTGATGATCCTTTCTTTATTGAAAGCATGAAGAAGGCAGGTACACCACTAACTGACAGGAAGAGAATTCTACCCCAGGAAGAATATACATTTTCAGCTGAAAAAGGATATATGGGTGGCCCATATGATCATTTCGTAAATTTCTTTAATGCTATTAAAAATAATGGAAAGGTTGCTGAAGATGCCATTTTTGGATATCGTGCAGCAGCACCTGCATTATTATGTAACGACAGTTATAATAATGATACAGCCATTTTATGGAATCCCGAAAAGATGCAATTAGTTAAAAAATAAATTGAATTATAAAAGAAAACCCAATCAGTTTAAAAAAAGATCGGGTTTTCTTGTTTATACTGTATAAAACTATCCAGCTATCCAGCTGAATTTATATTCAAGGGAAGGATTTTTCATTCTTTCGGCCACTCTTAACAAACGATCAGGTAAATTCATGACATAATCACGTGCCTTTTCACCGGCTTCATTTAAATCACGTATTTTTTCAATATGCCATTCATCAATGAGTTGCTTCATAATCTGTACATAATCTACAGCAGTGTAAACACCAAGGCGTTGAGCAGCATCGGTAAAATGACCAAATGTCTGTCCCATTTGCAAGCCAACTTCACGAAGGAAGTGTGCAGGCATAACAATCTTATTACGCATCATATCTTCAAAAGCAATCATAGCCTCGCTAGGATCTACTTCAAAAATTCTTAACATAAAATCCTTATATGCCTTAGCGTGTCTGGCCTCGTCGGATGCAATAACACCACACATTTTAGATAAAAGTGTATCTCCTTCAGCTTTAGCTAGAGAGGCAACCCTTCTATGAGAAATATTTGTAGCAAGTTCCTGAAAACTTGTATAGATAAAATTACGATAAGGATCATGACCAGTACCTATATCAAAACCATCTGCAATTAGATATTGAGTAGATATTTCCATCTGGCGCATATCAACACGGCCTGACAAATAAAGATATTTGTTAAGCAGATCACCATGACGATTTTCTTCAGCAGTCCAGTGTCTTACCCATTTCATCCAGCCATTGTCTTCATCTTTTGATATACCATCAACCATAGTCAACCATGACTCATAAGTTGGAAGAGCTTCTTCAGTGATCGTATCACCAATCAAAACAGCTACCAGATCATAAGAAAGAGCTTTTGCATTTTCTTTAAGATCTTTGATTTCTGAAAAGAAAGTATCACGGGTTGAATCAGGCAAAAAATCAGATGGTTGCCAATTAGTATCAATAGGCTTGAGATATTCATGCATTTTCTCGAGCATATATTTTTCAATATGCATTAATACCTCTCTACGGGATCCTATATTGATATTCATTTGTGTCGCTTATTTTGTAAATATACAGATTAAGGCTGATTTGAAGCCATGAAAATGTCAAAATCTACCAAAACCATCTAATTAGTCAGGAAATAAAAAAAAGTGCTCCTAATTTTAATCAGGATGATGATGCAAAATTCGACAGAAAGGTACCCATCCCGATAGTTATCGGGCGTTGGTTGGTTGGTTAGTTGGTTGGTTGGTTACTTAGTTAGTTAGTTAGTTAGTTAGGAATTGGAGTCGCCGACCCCCTGGGTAAACTTAGTAAACAAAAAACCCTCAACAGTTTCCTGCGAGGGTTTCTATAAAATTGGGCACCGACCTACTCTCCCACCTGTTACGGCAGTACCATTGGCTCTGGCGGGCTTAACTTCTCTGTTCGGAATGGGAAGAGGTGGACACCGCCGATATAGGCA
>CAMDQV010000298.1 GCA_945906015.1 Pedobacter schmidteae
CATTTCCTTCAATAAATCAGAGAATCTTCCGCGGTCTTCAGCGATATCCATGCTATCGAATGACGATCCGATAATTTTGATACCTCTTTCATGAAGTTTCTCAGCCATTTTAAGTGCTGTTTGTCCGCCAAGTTGAACAATTACTCCTTCAGGTTTTTCAAGTTCAATGATTTCACGTACATGCTCCCAGAATACCGGTTCAAAATATAGCTTATCAGCCATATTAAAGTCGGTTGATACCGTTTCAGGATTACAATTGATCATGATTGCTTCATATCCGGCTTCTTTTGCTGCCAGTAATCCATGAACGCATGAATAATCAAATTCAATACCCTGTCCGATACGATTCGGACCAGAGCCTAGAACGATGATTTTTTTCTTATTGCTTACGATCGATTCATTTTCATCTTCGAAAGTGGAATAGAAATAAGGTGTTTGGGCAGGGAATTCAGCCGCACAGGTATCAACCATTTTATATACTCTGTGTATACCTAGTTCCTTACGGCGATCATAAACCTCATCTTCTGTTACATTTCCAAGAAGCCAGGCTATCTGCGTATCGGCATAACCTTTTTGCTTCAATGTTATGAAGAAATCTGTAGGTATGTTTTTTAAGGAATAGCGCTTCAGTTCTGTCTCCATATTAACGAGTTCCATGATCTGAACTAGGAACCATTTGTCGATATGAGTTATTTTTCGGATAGACTCTAACGGAACTCCCAGGCTCATTGCATCTTTAACATGGAAAAGTCGATCCCAGCTAGGATGTTCCAGGCTATGCATGATCTCTTCCAGATTGCGGCTTTGTCGGCCGTCTGCACCCAGTCCGAGGCGATTTGTCTCTAAACTCTGACAAGCTTTTTGCAAGGCTTCGATAAAGGTGCGGCCTATGGCCATTACTTCACCTACCGACTTCATTTGCAAGCCCAGTTCTGTATTGGCACCTTTAAATTTATCAAAGTTCCAACGAGGTATTTTAACAATCACATAATCTAATGCTGGCTCAAAATATGCTGAGGTAGTTTTAGTGATCTGATTTTCAATTTCATCCAGGTTATATCCTATAGCTAATTTAGCCGCAATTTTTGCAATTGGATATCCAGTTGCTTTTGATGCTAATGCGGATGAGCGAGAAACTCTAGGGTTGATTTCAATCGCGATAATATTCTCCGTGGCGGGGTCAACTGAAAATTGCACATTACATCCCCCAGCAAAATTACCGATTGACCGCATCATAAGAATTGCCTGGTTACGCATTTCCTGATAGCAGCGATCACTCAATGTCATGGTTGGGGCAACAGTAATAGAATCTCCAGTATGGATACCCATTGGGTCGAAATTTTCTATTGCACAGATGATAATTACATTATCATTTCCATCTCTTAGTAATTCAAGCTCAAATTCCTTCCAGCCTAAAACTGCTTTTTCAACAAGTACTTCATGAGTTGGCGAGGCCTGTAAACCACGGCTCAGAGCCTGATCAAATTCCTCTTTTTTGTGAACAAATCCGCCGCCAGAACCTCCAAGTGTGTAGGATGGGCGGATAACAAGCGGATATCCAATTTCCTGAGCAGCTTCCTTGCCCTCAAGAAAGGAATTAGCAATTTTTGATTTTGCAACTCCAACCCCGATCTCGACCATCAGTTTTCGAAACTCTTCGCGGTTTTCAGTTTTTTCGATCGCTGCAATATCTACCCCAACGATACGAACATGATGAGCAGCCCATATACCTCTTTCTTCAGCCTCCTTACAAAGGTTAAGAGCAGTTTGTCCGCCCATAGTAGGCAAAACAGCATCAATTTTCTGTTCTTTTAAAATTTGTTCTATGCTTTCGCAGGTTAAAGGAAGCAAATAAACATGATCAGCAATAACCTTATCTGTCATAATGGTGGCAGGGTTAGAATTGATAATGGAAACCTTAATTCCTTCGTCTTTCAGCGACAGTGCAGCTTGTGATCCTGCATAATCAAATTCGCAGGCCTGGCCGATAATGATGGGTCCTGAACCGATGATCAAGACTGAACGGATGGAAGTATCTAATGGCATTTTCTTCTAAAAGTCTAATTTTGACTGTACAAATGCGAGATTGCTATACTCTGAAGAACAAAAATCCCGATTGCTTCGTCGGGATGCAAAGTTATATTTTTTTATGCTAATGAAGCTTGTTTTTTTTAAAATCATGGATGAAAAACAAGAATTTCTTTCGAATTTCGCTTTTGAATTTATTGTAATTGCTCATTACTAAAAATTTGACAAATTATTTTTTTAAAGGAACGGTATTGGGGTAATGAGATTTATGAATTCACAACATTAATTTTTATCCATGAGTGGATAAAGCTTTAAAACAAAATAGTATTATGAAAAGATCAATTTTAACGTTAATTGTTTTAGGAACAATCTTTACCGGCTGTTCTACAGTACAATCAATCATACGTTCAACCTTTCCTTATACAGCCATCTTTGTAATCCCTGCTACGTCTAAAATAAATGCAGAACAATCTGCTACGAGTCAGGCGAGTAGTTTCGACCAAATTTTTACCGGTCAGGCGTCCAATACAGAATCAATTAGAGATGTGCGTGTAATCTCTGTTAAGATAGATGCTACTTTGCCGGCTGGTCAGAGTCTTGGACTATTTAAATCAGTCAAAATTTATATTTCCCGTGGCGACAGTAGTAAAGAATTACTGGTAGCTACAAGAAATGATATTGCAACTACTGTTGGAAGCAGTATCATTATTGATGCAGATTCTACTTTATTAGTAGACAGCTATATTAAAGGATCAACCGTTCGTATTCGAATAGAATATGTACTTAGAAGTGCCATTGCCTACAATATAAACTTGAAGGCAAGTCTTGGATTAAATGTAGCACCAAATACAGCAAAATAATCTTAGTTTTACCCCAAAAAAAGCCTGGTTGGCTAACATTTAACTAATGATTTTTATTCTTGCTGTAACAGACTGGCTGCAAAGTCAAAGTCTTTTGGAAATATCTGGTGTAATAAGCGGGATATTGTGTGTTTATCTTGCTGCCAGGAATAATATCTGGAGCTGGCCACTTGCCATCATTAGTGTGTTAATTTATACCTTCATCTTTTTTGAGGAAAAACTATACGCTGATGCGGGATTACAGATATATTTTTTGTTTACTAATATTTATGGTTGGTACTTTTGGACTAAGAAATCGACTGAGTACAACAAGACTCCAGTTAGTTTTGCTCCAAAAAATCTTATCTTTTTATCAATCTTAAGTATATTTCTTTTTACATTTTTACTCGGCACCTTCCTATTCAAAAGTACAGATGCGGCATTTCCCTATGTGGATAGTTTTTGTACAGCCTGCAGCCTTTTTGCACAACTTTTTCTTGCCCG
>CAMDQV010000299.1 GCA_945906015.1 Pedobacter schmidteae
CCAGTTATAATGGATCTCATTATTATTACTTAACAGGAATGTCCTGTATTTTTCTTTCACTTTTAGTAAAAGGTGATGATTTGGTTCTGGCACGCCGATTAATAAGGAGTTCCAGGCCTGATCTATTTCGGTATCGGTCAGGCTTGGAATTCCTACCACTTCTCTAATTCCCGCTCTAAATTCTGCAGCTGAAATAAATCCCTGCTCAAACCGGTCAAAGATTGGATTATGGGCTTTATGTGAAAAAAACTGGGCCACATTTTTTATTCCCAATTCAGAAAAACTATGTTGTGCCCGGTTAAAGTCTATCGTAAAAATCACATTTCCGTAATCAAAAATTATATTTTTTAACTTATTCATAAAAATATTACTTATTTTTAAATTAAATACAGTTTCTCCGTATTACTAGAATATCAAATTTCATTAATGACCTTTATTCCAACTATTTTTTCCATAATCCTTATTGCATGCGGACTTATAACACTGTATATGTGCATTCGCATATTCCGTAGGTATGAATTGGTTGTCCGCTGGTTTGGTTATATGTTATTTAGTATTGGAATCTGGTCGCTAAGTTATGGATTTGAACTTTTAAGTACCACTCTGGAGCAAATGTTGTTTTGGCAAAATATTGAATACTTAGGTATAGTATTTATTCCTGTATTTTGGTTGTTGTTCATTTTGAAATTTACCGGTAGAGATAAGTACTTAACTATCAAGAATTTTATCTGGATCCTTAGTATTCCAGTGATCACTCTCTTGATGGTTTGGACCAATAGTTTTCACTATTTGCATTTTAAAAGCATTTCTATAGATTTTTCAGAATCTTTTCCTTTGTTAACTGTTGAAAATGGCCCTTGGTATTTCGTTTATACACTTTATTTTTATGTCCTGCTGGCATTGGGTGTAGTCATGCTATTCAAAAAATTTAGCAATCCAGATCCTATGTTTAAGCGTCAAAATGTGATTATTTTGGTGGCAACATTTATTCCCTGGCTTGCTAACCTTGCCCATCTAATTGGTTTTAGGCCTATGGGTCATATCGATATTACTCCATTTGCATTTATATTAACGGTATTTATGCTTAGTATTGGATTTTCACGATTCAAGTTACTGGATATTATACCAATTGCCAGAGCAAAGGTTCTTGAATCTATGAAAGAAGGCCTGATTGTTATGGATCACTTGGACAGGATCATTGATCTTAATCGTGAAATAAAGATGATACTGTCTATTTCAGACGAAAGTTTGATTGGTAAGAATATTGATTCTATTTTCCCTAACCAGCCCGAATTGTTTGAATATATCATTGGTAGAAAAGATGGGAGGTTAAAAATTGAGCTCCAGCGAAATGGATATCCTGTTTTTATGGATGTGAGTATTACAGCATTATTTGAAAATAAGGGTAGTTATAATGGATTAATTATCCTGACGAGGGATATTACTAGACAGGTTGGAATCGAAAATCAATTTCGGATTCAATCTGATCAGCTTATCGCAACGAATAAATTAAAGGATCGCCTTTTTTCAATTATAGCGCATGACCTTAGATCGCCGCTTATCAATTTGAATGAAGTGATTAAAATGCTGAATTCAGATCTAATTTCGGATGCTGATTTTAAATTATTTATCCCCACATTATCTAATAATATTAGTTATACGATCGGATTATTAGAAAATCTGCTATTCTGGTCAAGGAGTCAGCTTCAGGGTGAAATTATTAAGCCTATTTATTTAAACTTCAAGGATATTACTGATAACATTATCACCTTATTTGATAATGCGATTAAACAGAAAAATATCGCTACTGAAAACAATTTAGATTCAAGTAGTTTGGTGTATGCTGATATGGATATGATCCATCTTATTGTGAGAAACCTGATATCCAATGCGATTAAATTCTCTAAACATGGAGGAAGCATTAAGATCACTTCCCAAATAAAGGGAAATGATTTTATTATGTGTATCTCTGATTCGGGTGTAGGAATTTCTAAACAAAATCAAAAGAAGTTATTTGAACAAGAAACTTTTACAACCAGAGGTACGGATAATGAAGAAGGAACCGGACTCGGTTTGTTGCTGTGCAAAGATTTTATTGAAAAGAATGGTGGAAAAATCTGGGTAGAGAGTAAAATAGGGGTAGGAACTAAATTTTTTGTGCAGATTCCTAATTCGCCTGTAAATCAAATATTAGTAGATAGTTAGTTGTCGAATCTACAAGGTATTTTAATAAAATCACACTTCTTAAATATTTGCTAATTCAATTTTAGAATTCCAATGGATTTGTGTAAAATTGCATCCTCCAATCATGCTGCCTGTTGGTAGAATGAGCGCCCATAGCTCAGTTGGTTAGAGTAGAAGACTCATAATCTTTTGGTCCCTGGTTCGAGCCCAGGTGGGCGCACAAAAAAGCAACTCAATGAGTTGCTTTTTTTTAGTGCAAACACTTGGGTGAGAAGCCTGTCCCGACGGATGTCGGGAAGCCCAGTTATGCGCACAAATTTAAACCTCAGAGTGATCTGGGGTTTTTGTTTTGTATGGCTTTTAGAGTATTTAGAGCTATTTTTTATTTTTATGTACCAGATTTTAAAGAACATCTTTCTCTCGATTACTGATTGGTGAAAACACCAACTTGAGGTAAAACTTAGGCTTAATTTCCTTTATTTCAGCACTTTGCTTTTTTCTCATTTCCATCTTAAATTAATTCAAGGATTTATGGAAACACTCACCTAATTTTAACTATATTTAGATCACTTTATTTGAAAACTTACATTCCCAAATTTATCATAGAATATTATTGTTTAATACAAATTTGCAGTTGCAGCTTCATTCAGCTTATAAGGAAAATTGGCAAAAGAATGGTGGATCAAATTTATCTAGAATTCTTGCTAAGCATTTTTTGGGGCTGTGAGGGGGGAGAACTATTGATTTAACAGGCCATACGTTTTTCTATCATCAGCTTCATGTTATATTGATGGAAGCATTATTACAGTTGATGGTGGGTGGAAAGATAATATAAAAATAAAATACTACAATGAAAGTAAGATTTGAAACGAGTCCAAAAGAAACGAGTGAAATGAAAACGCAGCAATTGCGTGATAATTTTTTGGTTCAAAATTTAATGCAATCAGGTAAAATAGAAATGGTTTATTCTCACTATGATAGGCTCATTATAGGCGGAGTAGCTCCACTTTCTGTTGCAATTAGTTTACCCCACCAAGAAGAACTTAAAGCCAGTTTCTTTTTAGAAAGGAGGGAAATGGGTATTATCAATGTGGGCGGTAATGGCACAATAATGGCAGATGGAGTAAATTATAAATTGGAAAAACTTGAATGTGTTTATT
>CAMDQV010000300.1 GCA_945906015.1 Pedobacter schmidteae
GGCATATATTCCAGGAACTGAAGTTTCAAGATGCGCATTAACCGGAATCTTCTTGCCACGTTCTTCTAGGCTAATTCCTATATTTTCTAGTCCCAAGTTTTCAGTATAAGCCGTACGACCAACTGCTACCAGGCAATAATCAGCTTCGATACTTACTTTTTGGCCTTTAGAATTATCAGCGGTTACTATTACTTTCGATCCCTTAACACTTGCACCGGTAACTTTATGGCTCAATAAAAAATCCATCCCCTGTTTAGCAAGAACTTTTTGAAGCTCTTTACCCAAGCTTTTATCCATTGTTCCAATGATAGAATCCATGAATTCTACTACAGTCACTTTTGAACCAAGGCGTGCATAAATAGAACCTAACTCTAGGCCAATAACACCTCCACCAATAAGAATCAAATGGGTTGGTATTTCTTTTAAATTCAAGGCTTCAGTTGAAGTAATGATACGCTTTCCATCTGTTTTAAGGAATGGCAAAGCAGTAGGCTTTGATCCTGTTGCAAGAATGATATTTTTACTAGTCAGGCTCTCAGCAGTTCCATCAGCTTTAGTAAGCTTAACTGTATTTTTATCTACCATCGATCCGATGCCCTGGTAGGTACTGATCTTATTTTTTTTCATTAGGAATGAAATCCCAGCCGTAGTATGAGCAACAACCTCATCTTTACGTTTAAGCATTTGCTTGAAGTTGGGCGAAAGATCTTTCAGATTTATTCCATGCTCTTTGAAGTTGTGTAATGCATTATGATAATGCTCGGATGAATCCAATAAAGCTTTTGAAGGAATACAACCCACATTTAAGCAGGTTCCACCAAAAGTATTGTATTTTTCAATAATCGCTGTTTTTAAACCCAATTGGGCACAACGTATAGCGGCAACATAACCACCCGGACCACTACCAATTACTATTACGTCAAATTGCATGTAAGAATATCTTTAAAATTCACTCAAAGTTACTAATTATAGACCCTTAAAAAAATCAGAAAAACAAAATTTAGCCTCTTAAATGCATTATTTAGTATATATTATTTAATTAGATTTGAGAATCCAATTATAAAATTCAATATGTTAAAAAAATATGCGCTGACTGCAGTACTGGTATGCCTGATCACATCAGTTTCCTTTTCTCAAAAACCAGGAGTTATTTATTCAAGAGCAGATACATTGCGAGGCACTCTAAGTGATTTAAGGAGCTGCTATGACATACACTATTATCACCTGAACATTACACTTGATATTGAACATAAATTTATTAGCGGATCGAATCTTTTCAAGTTTAAAGCCACAACCGACCTCAAGCGTATACAATTCGATCTTTTTGCTAATCTTCAGATCCAAAAAGTAAGCTATCATGGGCAGGAACTCCCATTTAAAAGAGAGTTTAATGCCGTTTTCCTTGATTTTCCAGTAACTATAAAAAAGGATACTCAAGATGAATTCACCGTATTTTACAGTGGTAATCCAAACATTGCTTTGAGGCCACCCTGGGATGGAGGCTTTACCTTTTCAAAAGACGCGCAGGGAAAACCATGGGTAGCTGTATCCTGTCAGGGATTAGGGGCAAGTTCTTGGTGGCCAAATAAAGATCATCAATCAGATGAAGTAGATAGCATGATGATCAGTATTACTGTACCCAAAGGCTTAATGGATGTGAGTAATGGTCGCCTTAGGTCTGTCCAGAATGTTGATTCTGGCCATACCCGATTCAACTGGTTTGTGTCTTACCCGATCAATAATTATAATGTGAGCCTGAATGTGGCTGATTATGCACATTTCGATGATTCGTATGCCGGTGAGAATGGCAATCTTACCTTGGACTATTACGTGCTGAAAGAGAATCTTGAAAAAGCGAAAAAACAATTTAATGCCAATGTAAAACCTATGTTCAATGTTTTTGAAAATTGGTTTGGTCCCTACCCATTTTACCGTGATGGATATAAGCTGATTGAAACTCCCTATCTGGGAATGGAACACCAGAGTGCTGTGGCCTATGGCAATAAATATTTGAATGGATATATGGGCCGCGATCTTTCCGGAACCGGACTAGGTTTAAAATGGGACTATATCATCATACATGAAACCGGGCATGAATGGTTTGGAAATAATATTACCTCTAAAGACATTGCCGATATGTGGATTCATGAGGGGTTCACCATGTATTCGGAAGCATTATATGTTGAGAGCAGAGATGGAAAAGATGCTGGAGCAAAATACATAGCTGGTGTCCGAAAAAACATTCGAAATGATAAGCCAATTTTAGGCCCATATGGAGTTAATACCGAGGGTTCAGGTGATATGTATAATAAAGGTTCAAATCTTATCCATATGACACGTACCCTAATTGATAATGATCAAAAATGGCGTGAAATTCTGCGAGGATTGAACAGCGAATTCGGACTTAAAACAACTACTACTGAAGATGTAGTAAATTACCTCAATAAAAAATCAGGAAAAGACCTAACTAAACTATTTGATCAGTACCTGCGATATGCCAACATTCCTGTCTTGGAATTTAAGACTGAAGGGAAACAAACCCTATATCGCTGGAAGGCAGATGTTGAAAGTTTTGATATGCCTGTGAGGTTAAAAAACGGGAAAAAATATCAGTGGATCAAACCTGAAAGCGAATGGAAAAAGATCAGGCTTAAATCAGCGTTTACTCCAGACCTGGAAAATTTCTACATTAAGGTTAAAGAAGTTTAGAAAAAACTTGCCGATATGCAAATTTCCTTAGAATTTGCGTCTGATATTTTAAATGAAGCCTAATAGGAAATTTATTATTAAAAAATTAATAAAAACATGAAAAAAACACTAAGATACCTTGCACTTGCCTTATTAATGGCCACCGCTGCAAACCTTGCCACTGCAAAATCGCTGATCACACTGATTAACAGCAGTACAAGCAAATCAGACGAAAGCCGAACTGTTTCTGGATTTTCAGGCATCTCTTCATCAGGAAGTTATACAATATTTATTACCATGGGCAATAAAGAAAGTCTTCGTTTAGAAGGCAGCTCAGAAATGATCAACCAAATAGAAACCAAGGTTGAAAATGGTATTTTAAAGATCCGTAATAAAAAGCAGATGAATTGGAAAAGCTGGAACAGTGGTGGAAAAGTTTTTATTTATATTGAAGCTAGAACTCTTCATGGAATTACACTTAGCGGCTCTGGTGATATTGAGGTAAGCGGCACAGTTAAATCTACTGGACTTACAAACACGCTCAGCGGATCAGGAAGCATATCACAAAGTATGGATGCAGAAAATTTTGTAGCTATAATCAGTGGTTCAGGAAAGATCATAGCAAAAGGTAAGG
>CAMDQV010000301.1 GCA_945906015.1 Pedobacter schmidteae
GTCTTTTGTCTTGAAACAAAAGGCACCAATGCCGAAGCGCCCTTGCGCTGAGACCATGAAGACCTATAAAAAACAATAAAAAAATACTGAGTAACATCAAGAAACGACCCCTCAAAAAGGTCGGGGCAGGCTTTGCTTCCACCGCCAAGGGCAAAACTCCCAGCCCGCCGTTCTTTCATCCCACCGCGCGGGTATTGTGGTTCATTTGATATTTATTTGTTTAAGTCAAAATCTTTAAATCCTGCTTTTTTTTGAACTGGGATTTTAGATGTCCAATCCAAATTGACCGAATAAAACTTCGAAATTGAATTTTTCTGATGCATCTTTAGTTAACAATTAATATAGCATTTATGAATAAATTGAATATTGTTGATTCTGTATACAAGTCAGGGATGAAAATTGGTCTGTTCGGCATTGGCTTGGACACCTATTGGCCACAATTTCCCGGATTAAAGGAGCGTCTGGAAGGCTATCTAAGTACCGTTGAACAAAAACTATCTCAAATTCATCCTGTAATTGTTAATGCTGGCTTAGTTGACACTACTGATAAAGCATTTCAGGCAGGGAAAATGTTTAAGTCCGAAGATGTTGATCTGATCTTTTTGTACGTCACAACCTATGCTTTATCTTCTACAGTTCTTCCTGTGGTACAACGGGCAAAGGTGCCGGTTATCATATTAAATCTTTCTCCTGAAGCGGCTATTGATTATACCGCTTTCAATTCCATGTCTGACCGCACCAAAATGACAGGTGAATGGCTTTCGTATTGTTCTCCCTGTTCTGTTCCAGAAATTGCCAATGTTTTTAACCGTGTTGGTATTAAATTTCATCAGATAACCGGAATGCTAAATGATGATGAAGAATGCTGGAATGAAGTTTTTGAGTGGGTTGAAGCAGCCAAAGTAGCCCATATCATGGCTTATAACCGTATGGGATGCATGGGTCATTATTATAGCGGAATGCTTGATATCTATACAGACCTCACTCAGCAATACGCACATTTTGGAGGGCATATTGAATTGATTGAGGTTGAAGAGCTTGCAAGCCTCAGAAAGGAAGTTAGTAAGCTGGAAATGGAAAATCGATTAAAGCTTTTTAATGAAACTTTTGATGTACAATCGGATTGTCCAACCGAAGAGTTGAAGAAAGCAGCTATCACCTCTGTTGCACTCGATAAATTGGTAGCAAAGCACCAGCTTGGGTCAATGGCTTATTATTATAAAGGCACCGGAAATATTGAAAACGAAGAAGCCATCGCTTCTATCATTTTAGGCAACTCATTGCTAACTGCAAAAGGAATACCGGTTGCAGGCGAATATGAAATAAAAAACGTGCAGGCCATGAAAATTATGGACTCTTTTGGAGCTGGTGGATCCTTCACGGAATACTATGCCATGGACTTTAACGAAGACGTTGTATTAATGGGCCATGATGGGCCCGGGCATATTGCCATATCAGAAGGGAAAACCAAAGTGCGCCCGCTGCAAGTGTATCATGGCAAAGTTGGCAAGGGTATTTCAGTAGAAATGATGGTGAAAAATGGTCCGGTAACACTACTTTCAGTAGCAGAAAAAAGAGGTGGCGGGCTCATGTTACTCCTTGCAGAAGGCGAATCTGTGGCTGGCCCTGTGCTTCAGATTGGCAATACCAATAGCCGATATAAATTCCCAATTGGGGCAAGAAACTTTGTAAACAAGTGGAATAGCCATGGGCCTGCGCATCATTGTGCCGTAGGTATTGGGCATATCAGTTCAAAAATTGAAAAACTTGGTCAATTACTGAATATGGAGGTAATAAAGGTTTGTTAGTGATTTGTATAAACAATTCAATATAAAAAAGGGAGAGGAGTAAAAACTCCACAAAGTTTTAAGCAATTGCAACTGCAATGAAACAACTTAAATTAGAACAAAGGTACGGGGTCCAATCCTTAATGAAAGCTGAATTTAACCAAGTTAGCTCATAAATGGTCTTTAGAACAGATAAATGATTATTGTGTATCAGTTTACATTTTTTTTATGATAAATAAACCCAAAATTATTATTCAAAACGTATTATTAATAATTTTAATTGTATTTCTTGTCCCTATTGGGTTAATCTTTATATGGAAATGGAAATTATGGCATACTTATTTTAAAATTGGAATTACCACTTTAATAATAATATTTATTAGGCAAATCCTTGTGATTAACATAATTTTTTATGGTTTATTTATCTATCCAGAGGCGTCTTCAATTGTGTCACATTATTGTTTTGGAAATGGATCAGATTTAATATTGAAAAATAATTATTTAAAGAGATCTCCAGTAATAATTCATCATTTAAAAGAAATGAAAGTTGGTGAAAAAAGAAAAATAGGTATGCATCAGCTTGAAGATTCTAGATTATCTTTCGCATTAAATCCTCTAACAATCATAAAAAATAAAAACAGTACAGTTATTGAGCAATATATAAAATTTGATACTTCAGGAAAAACTATTACTTGGATTGGCCCAATACCCATGCCAGACAATATAGTCCATGTATTTAATTGTACTCCATACCTGGCAAAAACTGAATTTTCTTATAATCAAAATACTTATTTAGACATTGATTCTCCGAACTTATTGGAAGCAAATTTTATTAAAAACCATAAATTATGTAAAAGTTGCTCCCAAAAAAACTTTAGAAACATTAAATAAAGAAATGTCCCTATTCCTAAATATCAATTCATTACAACCACGCCTTTGGCTTCATAAGCCAATTGATCTTTTGGAGTAGTGATAGCAGCGATTTCGGCTTCAGACTTTCCTCCATCTTTTGCATAATGCCTAAGCGTTTCAATTGAAGTTGCATCATTGTAAGCAAAGCCATCTAGAATAACCTCTTTACCTGTAAGGTCTTTTGGAACAAAAATCTCATAATCTTTAAAAGTAACACGTATATCATTACCATTACCAAGGTCCATGATCATCCAACAACCTTTGTTCTTGCATACTTCCTTAACCAGTCCTTTGATCTTTATATCCTTTTTGCTCTCGCCAACCATTGCTGTTTGAAGGGCAGTAATTTCAATTACATTATTATTTTTGACAGAATCACCATAAACGGCGGTTCCTTTTACATTTTGAACTGCATGTAATTCAGTTTTTGGAGTTGTATTACATGAAGCAAAAAAAGCCAATACAATTACTGAAAGTACTATTGTTTTCATTATTTTATTTTTGAGATCGTCAAATCTGGGAAAAATTTTTATCTTTTTTCGAAAAAATGTTTCTTATGACATTCTATGGAGGAAGTGAATACTAACCAAAAAGAGCA
>CAMDQV010000302.1 GCA_945906015.1 Pedobacter schmidteae
GATCATACAAGTCCGTATTATGCTACTACCAACAGCTTGTATGAAAATTTTTCAGGTACCACATTTGCGGGTGTAACCTTTTCAAAGAATCCGAATTCAATCAGTGAAAAAACCTATACTTTTAAAATTCCACTTAACCCTAAAGTAGATGCCTCCCATCAGGCAACACTACTCGGACCCATTGGCGTTTCCTTGAACGGAGTTCCATTTTTTAATCAATATGCAGGTCCAAGTCAACCACTAACCAATGAAATTGTTTCATTTGATAAATATTGGGGGCATCCGGCACCTGGAAATATGTACCACTACCATGTAGAACCTCTTTTTTTGACTACAGTAAAAGCTTCAAAATCAGCGCTACTTGGATATCTTTTGGATGGATTCCCTGTTTATGGTCCTGAAGAATTTGGTGTCGCTGTTGTTGAAAGTAAACTGGATATATATCATGGGCATACTAACCCTACTACAGAGTATCCTAATGGAATATACCATTATCATGTAACCAATAAAGACCCATATATTAATGGCAGTGGTTATTATGGGACGCCAGGAACTATAAGTCAATAATATTGAAAAAGAGATTTTTACTAGTTATTCTATTATCTTTCATACTAATCCAATATGGATGTGAAACAGCAGTGTCTCCTTCTTTATTGAAAAATGATTTTACAGTACCGAATATTATTAAGACTTCCAAAGACCTGAAATTTACCCTTCATCAAGATACATTGTACTACGACAATAAAAAATATGATGGATATCTGATCGAAGAATATCAAAAAGGAGATACCGCCTTATTTGTTAGTTATTTAAACGGTTTAGAAGAAGGCCTTTCAAAAAAATGGTATTCCAACAAACAAATCGCTGAGATAAGAATATATCATCTGGGTAAAAAAATAGGAATTCATAAAGGCTACTGGGAAAATGGGAATCCAAAATTTGAATATCATTTTATTCAAGGAGAACATCATGGCATAGCCAAAGAATGGTACGAAAATGGCCAAGAATATAAAGTATTTCATTACAACATGGGTTATGAAGAAGGCAGCCAGAAAGCCTGGTGGGAAAACGGGATCATTAGAGCTAATTATGTGGTTAAAAATGGACGCCGTTATGGTCTGATCGGACTCAAGCTTTGTATGAATCCTGAAGATTCTGTAAAAATTTCAAAAATCAAGTATTAAATAAAAATTGAAAAAAATAAGTTTAATCATCGGCCTTCTGATCGCGCTGTTTTCATGTGGAGAAATAAAAAAAGATTCCTTATCCAAAAAAATAGCAGATAAACAAGAAACCTTACCATTTTTTAATCAGCCTGATTGGACACCAGAATGGATCGAGCCAGGTGATCCAGCTTATAAAAAAATTCATCAGATTCCTTCATTTTCTTTAGTAAATCAGGAGGGCATTGCCATTACAGAAAAAGATGTAGAAGGCAAAATTTATGTGGCTAATTTCTTCTTTACTACCTGCAGAAATATTTGCAGCAAAATGACTACTAATATGCACCTGATTCAAGATGCATATAGCGATGACGAACAAATCTATTTACTCTCGCATTCGGTTACACCAGAGTCGGATTCTGTACCCAAGCTTAAAAAATATGCACTTGAGAATAAAATAAAAGCTGACAAATGGAGCCTGTTAACTGGTGATAAATCATCCATTTATCGACTTGCCAAACAGGAATATTTTGCTGGCGACACCATCGGCTTTTACCAAACAGGCAGTGAGTTTCTTCATACTGAAAACTTCATTCTGATAGACAAGCATAGAAGGATCAGAGGAGTATATAATGGAACACTCCTGGTTGAAATTGAACGAATAAAAGAAGATATTGCGATTTTGAAAAGAGAGGAATAATGTCAATTAATCTATAACTTATTCAGCATTGCCTTTTTCAAAGCCGCTGTAGTTTTATAATCACCGGTATGGCTCCAACCCGGAGGCATGAATAAATAAAGGATTTTATTGGTCAAAACGTGGCAAAAAGGAACGTAACGAACTTAAAGCAGGTTATGAAGCGTTTAAAATTGGTGCCTTGATTCAGGACACTCACATAGAAATGGGAATGACACAAGAACAACTTGCAGAAAAAGTAGGGACCACAAAATCCTATATTTCAAAAATCGAGAACAATATAAAAGAAGCTCGTATTTCGACACTTCAAAAAATCATTGAACTTGGCTTTGGCGGACGACTTGAACTGACCATAAAAAATTTAAGCGACAACTGACCGAAGAAAGAAAAACCGCATTCAGCAACTACCCAAAAGGCAGAGTTTCGTGTTCCAAAGACATCGCGATTCCTGATAGCTATCAACTTTATGCTTTCACCTTTATGCATTCAGCTTTAGGCTTTCAACTTTATGCTTTTACCTTTCAGCTTTCCCCTTTTAGCTTTATGCTTTCAACTTTAGGCTTTTACCTTTCCCCTTTTAGCTTTCCCCTTTTACCTTTCAGCTTTACGCTTTCACCTTCAATACCCTGCTGCCTGTCCGTCTTTCCTAGATTCAGAAGCTCCAAAATAAACCTTTCGCACCGGATCATAGCGAATAGCCTGATAACCTCCATATAGCCCATTAATATAACCAACCTGATGCCCCTTTTGCATGAGTTCCCGAATTACATCATAGGTATATCCACTTTCAAGCGTAATCGTGCCACCTTTTGGAGCCATACCTTCGCCAGTAGGTTCGGAAGATCCATCGTGGTTTATACGTGGATAATCACCTGCTTCTTGAACATTTAATCCAAAGTCAACTACATTCATCACAATCTGTACATGCCCTAAAGGCTGAAACGATCCACCCATTACACCAAAGCTCATGACTGGTTGGCCATCTTTGGTCATAAATGCTGGAATGATTGTTTGAAAAGGACGTTTTCCGGGAGCATAGGTATTACTTTCGCCCTCTTTCATCACATTGAATAATTCTCCACGATCCTGAAACATGAAGCCAAGCCCGTCGGGCATCATCCCAGAACCAAATCCACGAAAATTACTCTGAATCAGTGATACCATATTGCCGTCTTTATCTGCAACAGTCAAGTAAATGGTATCTCCATCTTTCATCGCAGGATTACCAGCATCCACACGTTCGGAGGCTTTATTAGGATCTATCAGCTTTCTACGTTCAGCAGCATAAGCTTCAGATATCAACTCTTTGACCGGAACTTTAGCAAATTCCATATCCGCATAAAACTTTGCCCGATCTTCAAAAGCTAGCTTTTTTGCTTCTGTGAACAGGTGAATATGTTCTGCACTCCCTAATTGAATCTTTGAAAAATCATA
>CAMDQV010000303.1 GCA_945906015.1 Pedobacter schmidteae
TCTAAAGGTTAATTTTCCATCTTGAATATATAATCCATAGCCATTTGATCTGCTACCTTGGGCAAGAATTACACCTTGTAAACTTTCACCTCTGGTAAAGAGTGATGCTTTAATAAAAATTTCCTTTCCGCTTACATTTGGTGAAGCTATTATTGGATTTCTTCTGTCAATTAAATAGATTTCTTGAGTTACTAATTTTGCAAGTCGCTCACTAAACTTTAATTTATCATCATTAATTGATTTGTCAAAAGTTGGGCTGGCAGCAAGAAAACCGTCACGATGGCTGATTGCAGCTGCAAAAAGTGCTTTTGCAATCCATTCATCTTTTTCATTTTCAGGATTAGTACTAGCTTCTTGTACTAATTTTCCTAATTCATTTGATGGTGGCAAAGCTGCGATTGCAAGTATGACACTTTGTCTGACATTAAGATTTGCATCATTGATGAGCTTATTAGAAAGAATAGCGTCAGTAGCTAGTTGATTTGAAGGCAAAACTTCAATAGCGGCTTTTCTAACTCCAGCTGCTGGATGAAAAAATGCTTTTTTTACAACTTCCAATGCCTCCAAATTTGAGCCATTTAAAGCACCTAATCCTTTTAATGCCCATAATGCATGTATTGCCGGACTATTTAGGCCAATTTCATCTACACTTTGTTTATTGATAATCTGAAATAAGCCAGAAATAGCAGTCTGATTTTTAGATTCTACAAGTAAACGCTGTGCAGTCATCCTCCAAAACATATTGTCACTTTCTAAAGCAGCAAGTAGCCCTGGTATATCATTTTGTGAAAGTTTTAGTGGGGTATAATCTTTAGCTTTTTTATAAATAATTCTGTAAATTCTACCTCTATCAAGATCTCTTAAATTAGTAGCCAATGCATTTCCTTGTCCTCTTTTTTGGTCTTTTAATGTTAATGGAAGTATAAATTCTGTAGGTGCTTGTCCTGGAACGAACGTGTTATGTTGTATAACAAAATTATACCAATCAGCCACCCATACTGCTCCATCTGGGCCTACCTCTGCTTGTACAGGACCCACCCACTCATCAGAACTTGCCATTAAATTCCATCCATCTCTTTCTTTAAAACCTGCACCATTAGGTTCTAATATTGCATTATGAATAATACGCATTGTTGGTTCAGTAACAAATGCAATCCTATTCCAATATTCTTTAGGGAAGTTACGAGCTGTGTATAAGTGATGTCCTGCTGCAGCTGAAAAGCCTCCAATAACATCAACCTGGCGTGAATTAGGTGTCAAATTATGCGCATCATAATGGCCGTCAATTTTTTGAACTTCTCGTAGTGTATTTCCTGGTAAAGGCCTTAGTGTGTATTTTGCTGGCATAGAATAATAGGCACTGTGTGTGTTATTTGCGGTTGACATAAACACGTTATTTTCTTCAGAAAATCCAAGCCCCCATGTATTATTACTACTTGGTGCTAAAAATTCAAAATTATTACCATCAGCATTAAACCGATAAACACCCTGGTTAAATTTGACACTACTACCATTTAGGATTCCATTGAAACCGGAATATCCGAGAACTCCCCATATTTTATTGTCAAAACCATATTGGAGGTTAGATGGCCCTGCATGAGTATCATTTTTTCCAAATCCGGTTAAAATATTTTGTCGAATATCAGCTTTGTCATCCCCATTTGCATCTTTCATAAATACAAAATTTGGAGCCATAGATACTATTATACCTCCATTTGCAAATACTAAACTTGTTGGGATATTTAAGCTATCTGCAAATACCGTAAACTTATCAGCCTTTCCATCGCCATTGGTGTCTTCACATATTTTAATTCGATCATTTGCTGCACCATCTGTTTCTATAAATGTGTTTGGATAATCTACAGATTCAACTACCCACAATCGCCCTCTTTCATCCCAAGACATAGCTATTGGATTGGTAATATTTGGTTCAGCGGCAAAGAGTTTAATTTCAAAATCTACCGGTACCTGGATTAATTTCAAGGACTCTTCTGGACTTAAACCAGGCTGGATTTTTGATACTACATGTCGAGCAGTATAATCTGAAATAGTATCAGAATAGATACTAGCATCGGGTATTTTATAGTTTTTAATTTGTTGTTTAACTTCATCTCCAACTGCCCATAAGATACCGTTAGTTACTAGCTTTAAAAAGTTATATTTTTTCCAAGTAATATCATTATGACCGTAAGCCGTGTAAAAAACTCTTCCTTTACCTTGCTTTCTAACCCAAGTGTAAGGTTCACGTTTTGAACCCTGAATATTTTCCATCAAAATAGTCATATCTGGATTTAATTTTTGATGAACATAGGTTTCATCATTAGTTTCAAATTCAGAAACGCCTTCTAATACGGGGTGATTTTTATTTAAAATCTTCGTAGTAAATGCGCCATTTCCATGGGATAGAAATTGGCCTCCAATAGTTTTGAGATACCATTCTGAGTTTTTAAAACATCCTGCTGCCGAATGCAGAGGAATTAACCCTTTTCCTCCTTCAACAAAACCTTTCAATGCAGCTTCCTGCGATTCAGAAATTTTTTCATGGTTGGCATAAATAACTAACCCGTCATATTTAGCCAAATTTTCGGTATTTAAATCAGTTAAGTCTGTAGTGTAGGTAATGTTAATACCTTGCTTAAATGCAGCAATAGATAGCCAAGGGGCGTATTTCCCGGAGTCATGATGTTTGCCCGTATTACCTAAAAATAATACTTCTGCTCTTCGTTCAATTAATACTTTCTTTGAAGCCTTATTCGTGTTCATCAGCGATTTGCTTGAACATCCAATATTGATGATTAAGCAGCTAGCAATAAATAATGAAGTTATTTTTCCCATTTGTATCGAAATTAATTCAAACTGATAATTAAATGCATTAATAAACAATATTAATTTTTATTTGATTCTAAAACTTATTAAATGTTATCTACTTCTGACTTTATTATATCATTATATTTAATATTTAATTGATATTTGGATAATATTATTAGATGTTCTTTACTAAATTTTTAATGCCTATTAACTTATTATAAATTCTATTGCTTTTCAATATTTCTGAATTTTATATCAGTTATTCTATTTAATCTAGTTTCGCATATAATAAAATCATTAATGAGATAATTTTTTGAGTGGTATACAAAATCTCTGATATTTGAATATCGTCATTGCGCTAATTTGATATTAACTTATACTTCAGCTAATTTTTAAGACCTTATTTTTTGTTAGGCCTATGATAGTTGCACTATTAAAATTTCAAGCTCAATGAAAGTAGAAAATTTCGAG
>CAMDQV010000304.1 GCA_945906015.1 Pedobacter schmidteae
ATATGGAAAGTCGCGGTCTAGTAAAAGTAAAGATCTTAGACACTGAACTCAATCAGGTTTATGCTGATGAAGCCGCCAATTTTTCTGGCAATTATATAAAGCAAATCAGTTTGCCTAAAAATGGCATTTACTATATCAGTATCCAACAGAATTCTGGCTGGTATGTCAGAAAACTGATTAAAAATTAATTATTTATTGAGAATTAGAAAGCCCCGTTCCTTAATTAGGAACGGGGCTTCTTAAGTTAAGTATCTTCCTAATTAAAATGGCAGATCATCATCATCCGGAGCTGCAGTAATATCTACCGGAGTAGCATATTCAGGAGCAGCAGGAGCAGAAGCAGCTTCAGCCGCGCCAAGCGGTGTTAATCTCCAAACAGAAAGGGTATTAAAATAAGAGGTCTTACCTGTTTTATCTGTCCATGGACGTCCACGAAGATTAAAAAACAATTCAACATTGTCGCCAACTTTAATAGTGTCGAACAGATTTACCTTATCCTGCACTGCTTCAAACTTCACATATTCCGGATAGGTAGGATTTTCTGCGTATTCCAATATAAGCTCACGTTTTTTGAACTTTTCGCTCACTGTAATTACCTGTGAGATTTCATGTACTTTTCCTTTAACTTCCATTGTATTTATCTATTTATGAACAAACTCAATTTTTTAATTCCTGAAGCTAATCAGGAAAGTATACAACTCAAACTGTTGTTGGATACCATTTGTAAAAGTATAAAATTCAGGCAGTTTTTAATTGTTAACTTTGCACATTATTATGCAAGTTTTCCACACAAAAAGCAAGATCATCATTACCTGCAATAATCGCCTTTCAGCGTATCTGCAGCAGGAAGTTGAAGCCCTTGGTTATAAAATAATCAGGACATTCTCTACCGGCCTGGAACTTGAAGGCACTTTGAATGATTGTATCCCATTAAATCTTAACCTGCGCTGTGCAAGTCAGGTTTTATATTCAATAAAGTCCTTCACGGCCGAAAACCCGGCCCGGCTTTACAAAGAGTTGCTTGAAATTGAATGGGAAGAACTGATCGATTTTACCGGATATTTCTCGGTTAGCTCCACTGTGGATAACGAAACAATCACAACTCCACTTTTTGCAAACCTAAATGTGATAGATGCCATTGTTGATCGCATCAAAGAAAAAAAAGAGATCAGGCCCAATACTGGACCCGAAGCAAACAAAGCAGTGATTCATCTGTACTGGAAGGAGAATGATGCCGAGATATTTATTGATACCTCTGGCGAAACGCTTGCCAAACATGGGTACCGCAAAATTCCGGGAAAAGCGCCAATGCTTGAAGCCTTGGCAGCAGGCACAATCATGGCAACAGGGTGGGATAAAAAGAGTTCTTTCGTTGTACCGATGTGCGGATCCGGCACACTTGCTATTGAGGCAGCATTACTTGCCTGCGATAAAACCCCTGGCTTGTTCCGTATGAATTATAGCTTTATGCATATTATTGGATATCAAGAAGAAGTGTTCTTTACTGAAAGACGCAAATTAAAGGATCAGGCTAAACGTGAAATCGATTTCAGGATCGTGGCAACCGATATTTCTGAAGATGCAATTGATATTTCCATAAAAAATGCACGCACTGCAGGTGTTGATCACCTGATTGATTTTTCTGTTTGTGATTTCGCAGATACTGAAGTTCCTGAAGGATCTGGTGTGGTCATGTTCAATCCGGAATATGGAGAAAGACTGGGGGTGCATTCAAAATTGGAAGCAACCTATAAACGAATCGGTGATTTTATGAAGCAGAAATGCAAAGGTTACCGCGGTTATATTTTTACAGGAAACCCTGATCTGGCAAAAAAGATCGGACTCCGAGCTGATCGAAGGATCGAATTCTATAATGGTAAGCTGGACTGCAGATTATTGGAATACGAATTATATGAAGGTAGCAAAAGAGAGCCAAAACCTACAGAATAGGAATATTATTAGCCTAACTGTACAATTTGTTCAGCAAACTCTGCAGGGTGCAGAAAGCGGACATGACTGGTGGCATATTCAGCGCGTATGGAACAATGCGATCCTAATCTCAAAGACAGAACAGGCTGACACCTTTATAATCGAACTTGCTGCCCTGCTTCATGATATTGCAGATAGTAAGTTCCATGATGGGAATGAAGAGATTGGTCCACAGCGTGCAGGTGAATTTCTCAAATCCATGGGATTAGAAGAAAAAACCATCATTCATATCCAGCAGATTATACGGAATATGTCATTCAAAGCCAGCTTAGGTCAGGTAGATTTCCATTCCAAAGAAATGGAAGTGGTTCAGGATGCAGATCGCCTGGATGCTATTGGGGCAATAGGAATAGCAAGGGCATTTACCTATGGCGGGTACAAGAACAGGGAATTATACAATCCTGAAATTCCTCCTGCACTAACTATGAGCAAAGAGGACTATAAAAAATCGGATGCCCCAACGATCAATCACTTTTACGAAAAACTGCTATTGTTAAAAGATAAAATGAATACAGATACAGGCCTAAGAATCGCAGAAGAGCGGCATCGGTTTATGCTAACATACCTTGAACAATTTTACAATGAATGGAATGGAGAACACTAACAGCTTTAACTATTTTGCTTATGCAAGTAACTTGAAAAAGAGCACTCTGGAGCAAAAAACAGGAAGTAAAATTCAAAATTTTGTACAGGGCAGGCTACTGGATTACGGCTTTCGCTTTAATTTTAAAAATACAGAAGGCTCTGCAAGAGCTAATATCATTGTTTCAGAATCTGAAGATGTATTTGGTGCTATTTATGAGATTGAGAATAAATATAAAGAAGGGCTTTTATCTACAGAGCCCGGCTATCGTATAATCAATGTTACCATTGAAACTGAAACAGGTAATGTTCCGGCTTTAACTTTTATATCTGATCAGGATGATGAAAATATTTATCCATCCAAAGACTATTTAAAAAGTATTACCGAGGGAGCTAAAGAACATAAACTACCTCAGGAGTACCTTGATTTTGTGGTTTCCATGTCTAAATAATATTCAATAAGCCAAAATAGATGAGCATCATTATACTGCTCAGGAGTGTCATGCGCGACATATTCTTAAAGTTTGCCTTAGATGGGTCATGGTAAACAGCAAAGAACCAATTGCTAAATAAAATGAAAACGGGTGAAGCCAGAGCAAGAAAAATCCAAAAATTAGTGACCATTTCTAATCTGTCCCAATAAAAATAAAGCAGAATGGAAGATAACAAGAATAAAACCGCAGAAAAATAAAAAGAACCACGG
>CAMDQV010000305.1 GCA_945906015.1 Pedobacter schmidteae
CAGGATTCATAACCCTGAGGTCGGCAGTTCGATCCTGCTCCCCGCTACAAAAAGCTACCTTTCGGTAGCTTTTTTTATTGAAAAATATTTAGGTAAGCTCCCGATAGCTATCGGGACTGCTAACCGCTATACCCAAGAAAAGTTTGTCTTCAAAAATATTTCTATAGTAAAAAGAATGATCAATAACCACACTGAAAGTAAATTGAAAATAGTATTCTGAGACAATAAAAAATATCTTATTGAAATCAATAATTTTCAATCAAACCGTGTCATAATCTACTATCTACTCATAAAAGGCTAAAGGCCGATTATAATATACAAACATCCCATAAATCCCCTGATCAGCGCCAGAACTCCTGATCCTGTTTAAGTCCCCGAACTCCATAGATCACTGCAGGACTTCCAACTTCTAATGCGCCCAAATCAGGTCCTTTTTGGCTGAAGCCATCATTTACGTTAGGAATAAAAACACCGGCATCCACTGCCTTTCCTTTAGGATTAAGCTTAAAATTAAGATCTACTCCGAAATAAACAGGACTGGGCTTGTCTGATTTAGCTGCCTGAATCGGTTTCTGAAGGTTTTCAAAAACATCATAATCAACTGTAATACCATGTGCTTCAAGACCACTGGCATTAGTTAAACTCTGTAAGGTTTTAAATCCTTCCCGCTCTCCTTTTGGAGAAAGCCATACATATTGATTTTCAGGACTTTCAGCACCTCGATTTGGCCTATACCCGTTATAATCAGCTATTGAATAGGGAGTTGTATAAGGAAAAGCAGCAACAATTGTTGGCCCATCCGCACCAAGAAATAAATTATTTCGGTAGTTAGAATTTGGATGTCCACCTCCAGAGTTATTCTCTGCAATAAAGGTATTATGATAAGCGATAAGACCCGGAACCCCTCCATGAATTTTAAGTGCACCTCCCTGCCCAATATTATACATGACATTTCTGATGTAATAAGCAGGTCCACCAAATACAGGCTGTGCACTTATTCCACTCTCTGCAGCATTAATTCCGCGATTTCGCATCACGCGAATATTGTGTACACCACCATCTGCTTCAATAAAATCATCGACCATCAGGTGTAAATCATTGTTATAAATATCGATCGAAACTGCTTTTAAGTCCTGCTCTTTTTCAGGGGTGCCATAAGTTGAGACGCCAATTGCATCATGAAAGAAGGCAATTGAATTATGAGCAATTACATGCCCTGGACCATAAATCATAATCCCATAGTAAGAATCCATTAGATGCGTTCCGTAAGGAATCAATCCCTCACGATGAGCTGCCCAACCGTACATCCTGTAACGATCATCGCGGCCAATCATGACATTATCCTGAATTAGAAAATTCTTTGAACCGGCATATTCTGTCCGAATACCCTCACCAACATCCTCAAAACGACAATTCCGTATGGTTAGATTGCTGGCGCCCGCCAAATGTTTTCGGCCTGCGTCAAAAACTCTGCCTACATTCCTAAACGTAAGCCCCTGAAAAATATGATGATCGGTTGCCATCACATTAAATAGGTTAGCGGCTCCCGCTCCATCAAAGATAACTTCACCATCTCCCGCTGCCTCAATAACAATAGGGCGCTCTGCAGTACCTTTTGCTGTAAAAAAATAAGTTCCATCGAATGGAATATTATTCCAATCAGGATAATTAAGAAGTACTCCTTGATAAAGTCCACCATGTATTTTAATAATATCTCCAGGTTGAACTTTATCTTCACTCACCACATACCAATCTCCCTTAGTTTCTTTTGAACCGTTATAAGCAGAAACTAAACCTGGATAATTAGGTTCTTCTTTCACACCCGTATAATATTGGGAATATACATGCCTTACTCTTCCTCCACTGACAGCCTTAGGCTCAGCACGTGTAGAAACCTTAACTACTTTGACTGCTTCTCCCTCAAGCCCATCAGGATCTTCTAAAGTAAAGCGAGCCTCATAACTAGTATTAGACTTAAGATCCAAAATACTTCCCGAAAACATATGAGGCGTTGTATAATCGATTCCCGCTCTTTCTATATGTTCGCCACCAATCCTAAGCAAAGGCATCCCCTTTTTCCATTCCATTGCCGATGCTGCAATTCGATATTCAACCTTTACCGTTGCATTGCGGTTTACATCACCATCGATATACCATTCGAATCCCAAATTTTCAAGTGTTGGTGGTTCAATAATGAAATTTTTTGCTTTAACCTTGTCCTGAGCTTGTAAAACATATGGGAATAAAAAAAGTATGCTAATAAATACCCCAATTAAGTATTGAAATAATCGACCATTAAAAAGATTTTTTTTTCTAACGCCATCCTTTTGAAAATAACATTTTTTCATTTTACATAGATTTAATAGGTTCATTATACAATTTAAATGATTATTTCCAGTATTTCTAAATACGAGTAAATAATTTTATAGGTGTCCATTTAGAGTTTCTGTTTATTTATTTTCTAGATTTTATCATTATTAGACTGCCATCAAGATAATTAATTTGCTTCTATTTCTTTTAGTATTCCGATTAACAAATAATCTGAATAAATCATTAATAGCATAATAAGATTATTTTCTTAGCTCATTAAAATTCTACTTACAAACCTTCAGCACCCAAAGGGTCTAGTTGAATCAGCTTTTTCATTCCTAAGTCCCGATAACAATCTGTAAGATCAAAGTGCTTTAAAACTCCAGGAACCAGGGTAGATAATGGCCAGTTAAACGCTGTATTTTCAGCAATGGTGGTATAACTGCTTAATGCATTTTTCAAAATGACTTGCGTAACTTTATCTGAAAGTACCGCGGCAAATGTTGCAGGAATTGTGCCCCAGCCCTTCGCAGCCAGGTAAATTTCTTCATGTCCACAGGAAATAAGCCAATCAATGATTCGAAGCAAATCGAACGTTTTTTGTCCGGTATACGGATAATTAAGCATGTTGCTATGTGCTGCATAAAAATAATCATTGCCATAGGCTCCGAAAAAATCATCACCACAGGTGTTAGGCCTTGATTCGCCTATTCCACGTACATCAACAGCATAAACTACTGAGTCTGACTCTGAGAGGATAAATTCTTTTAAAAATGATTCCTTACGTAATTCATGATCAGCCGAAAGATGAGAAACATACAAAATTGCACGTCTGATATTTGTAGGTGGCCTAGATATCAATTCGGTGTCAGATAAGCGATAAACCGGCAAGGTGATACCCGATTCCGTCTCTATAGCATAGGTAGTAACATGTTTTTTGGGATACAGTCGACCTGAATCTGT
>CAMDQV010000306.1 GCA_945906015.1 Pedobacter schmidteae
GTTACATTTCACCTCAATAATGTCTCAGATCCCTCTATTAAGTTGAAAAAGCTAATTCAATTACTTGCTGCCAATGTTGTGGATGATGACAGCACGCTGTATGTAGATGAAAGTTTGCTGCACCAGATAGTTATTGCCGAAGGATCAAAAGCTTACCTGACTAAGCATGTTTCAGAAGATAATAAAGACAGGTTATTCAAACCCTATAAAGATCTTTGTTCTTTGATAGCTTCCATTATTCTTGAGTACAATCCAGCGTATACACATCCTCGTTCACTTGCAACTACCATCATTGAAATGGCAAATTTACAAATGTTTTTCATGCATCATTTGCCTTCACTCACAGACTTTGGTCAGAGTAAGGATGAACAGCTTGTTGTAGAATTTCTTGAGGATCTGGTTTTCTGTAGTATTCGTAAATAAAAGATCATTTTTCTTTATTAATTCCTGAATTTAGCCAAGCCACATTCAGTTCAGAATGATGTTCTTTGCCAAGAATATCTTTGTAAAGGCCTGGTTTTCTTGCCTTTGTATAGCGGTATCCTCCTGCCATTATTAGTTTTTCTGGAATGAGTGTTGAACTAACCAGTGAGTCATCAAAAGATCTGCATTCTGCCATAATGTCCCCAAAGGGATCAATAATCATGGAACATCCATTTTTTAGCTGGTCATCATCCATTCCGATAGGGTTTGAAAAAACAGCATATATTCCATTATCATAAGCTCTTGATGGGAGCCATTTCATCAGCCATTCTCTTCCTTTCATCCCATCAAATTCTAGACGAAGTGAGGTGGGGTCATTTTCGCGGTTTTGCCATAAGTCGGGATCAACAAAGCCGGCACCTGGCCTTGTAGATGGTGTGCACATGGTAACATGGGGCATGAATAGTATATTAGCACCCAGTAATACTGTTGCGCGTACATTTTCAATAACATTATTATCATAGCAGATTAGAATTCCGCATTTCCATCCATGGAGTTCAAATACGGTATAACTATTTCCAGGGTTTATATGCGCATTGATAAAAGGGTGCAGCTTTCTATGTTTTGCGATAAGCCCATTTTTATCAACGCATACATAGGCCTTAAATATCTTATCATCTTTATCTTTCTCAAAAAGTCCGGCTAGTATTGTAATATCATGCTTTCCTGCGATCTTAGCTAATTTCAGGATGCTTGGTCCGTCAGGAATAATTTCAGCCACTTCAAGCATCTGATCTTTTGATAAGTGCCTTGCAAAGGTGTACCCTGTAATTGAACATTCATGGAAAGCAATCACTTTAGAACCCTCGACTGCTGCCTTTCCGGCTAATTTGTCAATTACGGATAGATTATATTCTTTATCACCGCTTTTGTTTTCAAACTGAGCAGTGGATATTTTTAAATTTTTCATTTCCCTATCTGTTCTTTTTTTAGAAGCCTAAATTTAATCATTAGACTTTCTTCTGTGTGTGAAAGAAGAATATTTATTAATTCAAAAAAATATGGGTCAATAATCTATCTCCCTATCATAAATTTCGTTATTTCGTGTATTAATTTTTAAATATGAAGATCAGTTATAAACCTTTTGAGCTTAATTTAAGGCATCCGTTTACCATTGCCAAATTTTCGCGTACTTCTACTCCGATCATGCTGATGGAGATCAGTCATGAAGGTTATACCGGATTTGGTGAAGCCTCTATGGTGCCATATATGGGTGAGAATATTGAATCTGCTATGGCTTTTATGGCTAAAGTGAATCTTTCTTGGTTAAAAGCGCCTTTTGATTTTGATGAACTGATTACTTATTTGGATAGCATAGCTCCCGGAAATCCAAATATTAAGGCCGCTGTGGATATAGCTCTGCATGATCTTCGAGGAAAAATTGAACAAAAACCATGTTTTCAATACTTTAGTTCGGATCCTTCAACAATGCCTCCTACTTCATATACACTTGGTATTGATACACCTGAAGTGCTCTTACAAAAGATCAAAGAAGGCCAAAATTGTCATATCATTAAGGTGAAACTTGGACGAGACAATGATAAGGAGTTGATCAATACCATTCGATCGGCAACCGATAAACCATTATATGTTGATGCTAATCAGGGATGGACAGATAAGCAACAAGGTTTGGATATGGTATTCTGGCTGCATGAGCAGGGAGTGGTTTTAATTGAGCAGCCAATGGCTAAAGATGACCCTGATTCTAATGCCTGGATCACTGAACGCAGTCCGATTGCCATAGTTGGAGATGAATCTGTTCAACGATTTGCTGATGTAGAAAAAGCCCAAGGTGTTTATCATGCCATCAATATGAAGCTGATGAAAAGCGCCGGTATGCATGAAGGCTATCGAATGATTATGAAAGCAAAAGAGCTGGGCTTGAAATCTATGATCGGCTGTATGAGCGAAACCAGTTGTGGCACCCTTGCAGCAGCAGCTTTAGCACCACTTTGCGACTGGGCTGATCTTGACGGACCATTCTTAACCAGCAACAACCCCTATATAGATCCCGAATTTGAGGATGGGAAATGGGTACTATCTGACTTGGCGGGATTGGGACTCCTAAAATCTGACTATTAAGATCTTATTTTCCTTTATTGGTAAGGCTTCTTACGCTTTTTACCAGCCTGAACTTAAGGTAGATCAGCATAGCTAATGGTGGAATTCCGGCAAATAGGTATAAGTAATACTTGTTTTTGAATGACCATACCAGACAAATAACAACAACAATAATTGCTACGTTCAGGAAAATATTTAAAAGAATTTTTTTAAGCATACCGGATTAATAAACAGGCATATCTGGTTCAAATTCAGCTTTCCATGCAAGAATACCACCCTTTAAATTATAAAGATTAGCATAGCCTAATTGTTGTTCCAGCTGATTCAGAGCAGCTCCACTTCTTGCACCGCTACGGCATTGCATGATCACAGGTTTATCCTTACTTATTTTTGATGCTTCAAGTATAACTCCAGCTAGCGGAATGTTTTCGCCATTCAGATTTGACATTTCATATTCAAAAGTTTCACGTACATCAATCAATTGGAAATCTTCCTTATTGTCGATCATCTTCTTAAGTTCAAGTACTGTAATTTCTTTCATGGTGATTTTTAATATGATCCAAAGGTACGGTTTTCTGTAATTAATACTAAATAATCAGACCTGCTAAACTATAATCTTGATGCTGTAATAAGCCTTAATAGGAGGCTATGTACTATTCTTTTGAAAATGATCAAGTGGATTGCTAAATTCAATAATTATCCGTAGCCAGATT
>CAMDQV010000307.1 GCA_945906015.1 Pedobacter schmidteae
TGACACCTGCATAGCGATTTAAAAAAAATCAAATACGACAATAATAACTTTCCTTATGCTTAGTGGTACCCACTAAGCATTTTATAATTTCATTCCGCTCATAGCCGCGGGGGCCTAGTCCTTTTTCTGTAGGAAAAAAGTACCAATGCCGAGGCGGTACGACTAGACCATGAGCACCTTTGAAAAACAATAAACAACAGCGAATAAATCCCACCGCTGCGCCTGATGCTATGAAAGGTTCTGCGAGGGCTCGGGTTGTCATTGCCGCACCAGTCAATGCGGAAGAGAAGTTAACGGAGGTTCAGTGAATGGACGATTTGCTTAAGATTGATATAAGTTTTCCTATTCCTGGATTTTCCTGCCTACCATTTATCATTTCATTCCGCTCATAGCCAGCGGGGGACAGTATGTCGGATAAAGAGATTTCGAAAAGAGGAAATAATTTAATGTTAAAATCAAATTTTCCTTAGGCGCCCAGTGTCCACCGCTGGCGGGGGAATTAAAGGGGGTGGTTCTTCTCCAATTTCTCAATAAACTCGTTGATCTTATAAAAAACATCATTTATATGATTTAATACCTCATCATCATCAAAACGTAATATGGTAAAACCTGCTTTACTAAGTTCTTTTTGTCGTTGGTGATCGTTCAATGCTACTTCCTCCCACTGGTGTGTAAGCCCATCAACCTCAATTATGAGTAATAGGTCTTTACACATAAAATCAGCAATGTAATTTAGAACAGGCCTTTGACGTCCAAAATGGTATCCTCTCATTTGTCTTTTACTAAGCAAATACTTCCAAAGGCATGTTTCAGCTTTGGTCATCTTCTTCCTGTTCTGATTAGCAAATGCTTGCAGGTCTTTGTTATAGTACCATAGATTTTCAGCAGAAGCGTTTTTCATTAGATTCTTAATTTGTCGGCTAAATTTAATTTTAGAAATTGATGAATACCGTTTACTCAATGAGAATGATAGTTTTTTTAGATAGTCAAAAGGTTTTACTAAAATGGTAGCTCATAAACCACCCCCTACCCCCGCCTGCGGGGGACAGTATGTCGGATAAGGAGAATTCAGAAATGGATTGATATTTATAACTTATATCAAATTATACTTAGCCACCCAGTGTCCACCGCTGGTCCAAAGGACTCCATTTGAGCGGGGGAATTAAAGGGGGTGGTATCTTCAACACTATTCCAACACATAAAATTTCTTATTTCGTTGCACTCTCCTTAAAAAATCAATATCTTGTTGTATAATTTAAATGAATTACACACAGAATGTGATCCAAAAAATATAAACATGAAAAACAACCGTAGAGATTTTATAAAAATCGCTGGAATAGCCGGAATGGCTGGAATTGGTGTAGGAGTAATTAATGGACTTTCGGCATGCAACGACTCCGGAAAGGCTAGCAAAGTTCCGGTAGCGGCAGATGAAAATGTGGATGGTACTAATCAAAGTATTATTGGTTTATATGGGGCATGGGCCTATTCAATAACAGAAAATAAGATTCCTGATTACTCGTTTAGGAATACCAAATGGCAAGATATTGACAAGTGGAGAGTAGCGGCAAAGGAGCGGCTACTCGATCGTTTAGGAATACCTGATATAGGTGGTACCCCAAAAGTTACTGTTAATAAGCAATATAATTATGACGGATTACATATCGAAGAATTAACTTGGCAACTACCTTATGGCCGTTCTACAGAAGCAATTTTATTAAAACCCCAAAATGCCAAGGGTGCCTTGCCTGCTATTCTGGCTTTTCATGATCATGGAGCAAATAAATACTTTGGAACCAGAAAGATTACCAAGACATCCAACAAACAGCATCCGGATATTGTATCCCACCAAAAGGAATATTATAGCGGATTAGCATGGGCAAATGAAATTGCTAAACGCGGGTATGTTGTCTTAGTTTCTGATGCCTTTCCTTTTGCCAGTCGCAGGGTGATGCTACAGGATGTTCCTGCCGAGCAAAGAAATGGCTTGAACGATCAAAACCCTGAAGATTCACAAAATATAAAAGCGTATAATACCTGGGCTTCTGCACATGAGCATACTATGGCAAAATCTTTATTCAGTGCAGGTACTACCTGGCCTGGGGTATTTTTTGCTGAAGATCAGAAAGCCTTAGACGTTTTGTGCGCCCGCAAAGATGTGGATGCCACTCGGGTTGGATGTGCCGGTTTGTCGGGAGGTGGAATGAGGACTGTTTTTATGGGCGGATTGGATTCTCGGATAAAGTGTGCTGTTTGTGTTGGTTTCATGACAACTTGGAAAGATCTGATACTCAACAAGTCCTTTACTCATACCTGGATGACCTATGTTCCAATGCTTCCAAAGGATATGGATTTTCCTGAAATCTTTGGATTAAGAGCACCGCTTCCAACCTTGGTTCTGAATGATACCCATGACGGACTCTACACGCTACCTGAAATGGAGGCGGCAGATAAAATATTAGCTGAAGTTTATAAAAAAGCGAATGCCACAGATAAATACAAATGCTCGTTCCATCCGGGTCCTCATAAGTTTGATAGCAAGATGCAAACCGAGGCATTTGACTGGTTTGATCAGTGGTTGAAAGGGTAAAGACTTACGGAATTACCTAGGCGTTTAGAAAGACAATTTCGTCAGTCATATCTGGCTAGCGCTAGCGCACGCGTGTCGCGTGTGCTTTTTTTAAATCAGATTTTTTAAAGTATTGTACAGGTGTCATCCTGAACAAAGTGAAGGAAATTGTTGAATGAATGATAGTTTGTTTTTCCCGCTCATTGCCGCGGTAGTGGCTAGTGTCTTTTGTCTTGAAACAAAAGGCACCAAAAGTTCAAGAAAGAACGATGCTTCCATCGCCAAGGGCAAAACACCTGGCCCGCCGTTCTTTCATCCCACCGCTCTGGAATTGTAGTTCATTCATTATAAATTTTCATTAGTTAAAATCTGACAGGCTACTAAGGTTAACGTTAGTGGAGGTTATGAACGTTCATCCACAAACGGCTGCGTACAGGGCTTTGATTTTTGTATTTAAGAATGCTTTTAGAATTAACGCCCTGTCCAATGCCGCGCAAAACGGTTATGAAAGTTCAGTACAATTATTTTTATCCGCCACGCTTGCACAGACCTTTAATAACCTCTCTTCCGCCTAAATTTCCATCAAGAACTGGATTTAACTAAAAAATAAATTCAAATTTCCTATGTTTGAGTATATGACCCAGCCACCAATCCAATCTAATCCGGTACGCCGTATAC
>CAMDQV010000308.1 GCA_945906015.1 Pedobacter schmidteae
CAATCGATGGCGGTCAAACCTGGAGTGAACTGCATCCAATCTGTTACGGTTTCCCTTCGCATTTGCTCTGCCTAAGAAATGGTCATATCTTAATGAGCTACGGCTATCGCAAAAAGCCCTATGGCAATCGTGCGAGAATCAGTACAAACCATGGTAAAACCTGGGGTGATGAACTAATTATCTCTGCTGATGGTATTGACGGCGATCTTGGATATCCTAGCACCGTTGAGCTTGCCGACGGCACGCTGCTCACAGTGTGGTACGAGAGTTTAGCCAAGCCAAAACTCGCCGTGCTGCGACAATCAAAGTGGCGGCTCGCCTAAAATCTGAAAATGGCAAAGAGTATCTATTTGATTAGAGGCTCTTTGCCATTCAAGGCATACAATCTTCCCCGTTCTTCGACCAATTAAATTATCGAAAAATCCTTACTTGATCGTTAAAATCGTACTTTCTTTATCCGTTCTTCCTCCAATGCCATTCAAATCATACACTATTTTTCCGGCCCGAATAGTTAATTCAGTTTCTAGCTTTTGTGTTCCTTTGAGTAGGTAGTTATGTGAATCAATAAATCCGAAATTTCCTTTTTTCAAGGTGAATATTGCTAGATCTGCTACCGATCCTACAGAAAGGTTTCCGAGTTCTTCTCTTTTTATTTCCTTGGCTGGATTCCAGGTTGATCGCAAAATAACATCTTTAAGAGGCATGCCCATAGTTAAAAATTTAGACATAATATTAGACATGTCTTTCATTCCTGCATTCATACTTGAAATATGTAGGTCGGAACTTATGGAATACGGTACAAATCCCTGTTTTACAGAGGGTATTGCACGGGCAAATGTAAAGCCGTTTCCACCATGTCCAATATCGAAAAGTATTCCTCTTTTTTGTGCTGCAACAGCTAATGGCGAAACTTGATCATTCACATAGAAAAAAGGGAAGGTCAATCGGTACATATGAGTAAAAATATCTCCAGGTCTAAGATGTTTCATAAACAGATCTTCAACTGAACTGATAGCCGGTTTTGAAGGGTAGGTTAAATCTAACATGACAGGCATATTTGCAATATTTCCTGCTTTTACCGCACTATCTAAGGGTATAAATGGATTTCTACCAAAATGAGCAGATTTAAAACCTACCACATCTTTTTTATTGGCGATAGCAACTCCAGCTGCCATATTGGGATCCATATCATTCACATTCTGTTGGTTCTGGCCCATTCCATCACCTACAATATTTAGAAATACAAGAACCCTTGTTTGTGATTTGTCAATGATATTCTTCTTGAATTCTGGGAAAGTTCGCCATCCTGAACTGCCAGCATCGCCAACTGTAGTAACACCAGAACGGAATGTAAAGCCATCAGGCCAAACTGAACTTGGCCCATTCATATATTCTTGTTTCAGATTAGTTCCTGAAAAAACATGCACGTGAAGGTCAATAATTCCGGGAGTGACAACCATGCCTTTGGCATTAATCACTTTTACGCCCAGATTGGCATCAATATTCTTTGCTATCAGAGCAATTTTACCTTCTACAGCACTAGCTGTTTGAGCGGTTTGATTACCCTGAGCAGAGTTAATAGCAATATCCATTACCTCATCAATATTGTTTTTTGGGTCAATTACATGGCCTCCCTTAATGATAATACTGTAGGGTTTTGTTGATTCGGCGGGTTTAGATTGTTGGGCTTTTATAGTGCTGCCTAGTAAAAGAAGAGCAATAAAAAATGTTGAATATTTTTTCATAGGTTTATATTCTTGTTTATAAAATTAGATACAAAGACGGTAATTTGGGATACACCATATGCTTCTTTATAACATGAATATAGAATTCATTCCGCTAAAAGAATTTGGATGAATTATAGAAAGGAATAAAAAAAAGGATTAACAAATGAATGGTTAATCCCTAATTAATAAATATAGCTCCCCTAATTTAGGGGAGCATTTTTTTTATTTCTTATTTTTGATAGTTTCTATTACTAGAACATTATCAGTGATAGTGCCGGTAATGGTTACCTCATTACCAATAAAATTTTCAACTAATTTAAGGTTGCTGATAGAATAAACTTTGTCAGCAACTACAAAAACTGGAATTTTACCGCCTTTTACACAACTTTTGGCGCAGGCAGCATGTTCCTTGTTATTGCCTTTTGTTCCACAGTGATCATCACCGATAAAACCAGTCCATTTTCCTTTGTCCATTACATTGGCAGCAGCTGTTAAGCAAAAAGCCACTCCAAGAAGCATTAGGTACTTTTTCATATTTTTATGTTTTTTTTAAGAATTGAATTTAATATTTTTTTTTGATAATATAACACAACTATAATTTAAATATTAGATGAAGGAGGTTGATTACCAATCCATACATTATGAATAATGATCTGTTCTTTACAAACAGGACATGTTATTTCACAGGTTTGCTGTGGATTGTTTAGGGCTTCGATGATATACTCATCTGGTATATCGATTGAGCCATTGTGTTCAGGACAAATAATCTTCATAATACAATGTAGGATTGAAGTATGAATTTATAGTTAATATTATATTATGATTTAATTTGATTAGAGATTCGTAATGCCTTTCCAAATCAAAAATACTTATAAATTAATTTTAGTCCAGAAAAGGGGCTGAATTTTTAAAAAAAGCCAATCCTATTTGAGGATTGGCTTTTAACCTATTTGAGATAATATATCTGAACCTAAATAATTAAATAAGAATTCAAATAATAATAAATACTGGGTCTGTATTAGTAATTTGAAATTAGCTTTATTATTTTTTTACCTCTTTTGCTTTGCTTACCTGAGCTTTACTTACTTTAGTTTTTGCTTGTACCGTTGAGTTATCAACTTTTGCAGGAATCTTTACCTCTTTTACTTTGCTTACCGGAGCTTTACTTACTTTGGTTTTTGCTTGTACCGTTGAGGGTTCAACTTTTGCAGGAATCTTTTTAGGCTTAACAGTAATACTTGAAGCAGATGTGGATGAAACCACTAAGGAGTCAGCACCCTCTATAGATTCTTTGGTAACAACTGATGCCTTTGTTGATTTAATTTCTTTAGAAATTCTTTTGAAGAAACTTTTAGTTTCTTTTTTAATGGTTCTTCTTGATTTATTTGAATCATTTCCAATAGTCTTAATTACTTCATTTAAATCACTTAGTAGTTTGATTCTGATTTCGTTTAGAGCTACTTTTTTAGAATCTTTGAGTATTGATTTTGAATTATTATTTTT
>CAMDQV010000309.1 GCA_945906015.1 Pedobacter schmidteae
TACCTAAGCCAATTCCTAATTTATCAACGTCGGCCTGAGTTTTAGGCTCAATTGCTAAACCGATAACGGGCTCTGGAAAATTCATTGACTCCAATACAATTGGATGCTTTTCATCGCAAAGTGTATCTCCTGTTTTGATATCCTTAAAGCCTACTACCGCAGCAATATCTCCTGCTCCAACATTCGGAATTGGGTTTTGCTTGTTAGCATGCATCTGAAAGATACGAGAGATACGCTCTTTATTGTCGGAACGCATATTATGTACATAAGAACCTGCTTCCAGATTTCCTGAGTAAACACGGATAAAACATAAACGACCTACAAAAGGATCTGTCGCAATCTTGAATGCTAAAGCTGCAAACGGTTCTTTTTCACTTGGCTTACGCACAATTTCTGCACCGGTATCAGGGTTAGTACCCACAATACCTTCAACATCCATTGGAGATGGTAATAATTCCATCACATAATCAAGCATGGTTTGAACACCTTTATTCTTGAATGATGAACCACATACCATTGGTACGATTTTAGCATCAAGAACAGCTTTACGCAGGGCATCAAGCACTTCACGTTCTGTAATTGTTTCAGGAGCATCGAAGAATTTCTCCATTAAACTTTCATCATACTCAGCAACTGATTCAAGCAATTTTTCTCTCCATTCAGTAGCTTCTTCAACCAAATCATCAGGAATTGGCATCTCAGTAAAGGTCATCCCTTTATCGTGCTCATTCCAAACAATTCCACGGAAGTTGATCAGATCAACTACACCTTTAAATGAATCTTCAGAACCAATAGGCAATTGCAATGGAACTGCATTGCTTCCAAGCATATCTTTAACCTGCTTAACAACTTTTAAGAAATCAGCACCTGAACGGTCCATCTTATTAACGAATCCGATACGGGGAACGCTATAATTATTTGCTAAACGCCAATTAGTTTCTGATTGTGGCTCAACACCATCAACCGCAGAAAAAAGGAATACCAATCCGTCCAAAACACGCAATGAACGATTTACCTCTACAGTAAAATCTACGTGTCCCGGAGTATCTATAACGTTAACATGATAGGTATCACCTCTGTATTTCCAGTCAACTGTTGTTGCTGCCGAAGTAATGGTAATACCACGCTCCTGCTCCTGCGCCATCCAATCCATGGTTGCTGCACCATCATGCACCTCACCAATTTTATGGCTTACTCCTGAATAATAAAGGATACGCTCAGTTGTAGTAGTTTTACCCGCATCAATATGGGCAGCGATACCGATATTTCTTGTATATTTTAAGTCTCTTGACATTGTATTATTTTCTGATTAGAATCTAAAATGAGAGAAAGCTTTGTTGGCTTCTGCCATCTTGTGCGTATCTTCTTTCTTCTTAACTGCTGCACCTTCACCCTTAGAAGCTGAAATGATTTCACCTGCTAATTTCTCGGTCATCGTTTTTTCGCCACGTTTACGGGAATAGTTAATTAACCACTTCATTCCTAAAGCAATTTTACGCTCAGGACGAACTTCAGTAGGAACCTGAAAGTTTGCACCACCTACACGACGAGATTTAACCTCAACAGCAGGCATTACATTATTCAGGGCTTTTTTCCAAGACTCTAATCCATTTTCACTTGTTTTTTTCTCTACTAACTCAACTGCATCGTAGAAAATAGAATATGCGATAGATTTTTTACCGTCATACATCATATTATTTACAAACCTGGTCACCATTACGTCGTTAAACTTTGGATCAGGCAGTAAGATTCTCTTTTTTGGTTTTGACTTTCTCATGTTGCTTTCCTCCGTTTAATTATTTCTTATTACCTTTTGCACCCTCTGCCACTTGTCCTGGCTTCGGTTTCTTAGTTCCGTATTTAGAACGACGTTGGTTACGACCGGCTACGCCAGAAGTATCTAAAGCTCCACGAATAATGTGATAGCGCACACCAGGTAAATCTTTAACACGCCCACCACGTATTAAAACGATGGAGTGTTCTTGCAAGTTGTGACCTTCGCCCGGAATATAAGCATTCACTTCTTTTCCGTTTGTTAAGCGCACACGTGCAACTTTACGCATTGCTGAGTTTGGTTTTTTAGGGGTAGTGGTATACACACGTGTGCACACTCCTCTTCGCTGTGGACAGCTGTCCAACGCTGGCGACTTACTCTTGTCAACCAGAGCTACTCTACCTTTTCTAACTAATTGTTGGATTGTAGGCATTTTTTCCTTTTAGTGTTAAAATATTTATCATCCCTGCAGCATAGCTTTTAACAGTTTTCATTTAGGGACTGCAAAAGTAGGATTTTATTTTGATTTTCAAGTGTATGAGTGAGAAAAAATTGAAATTAATGCGATTTTGATCTGATGGTTTCTTTTTTTTTATTTGACGCGATATCATACCCACTAGATTGAACATTGAGCCAAGACTCATCTTCCCTAAAAACTTCAGGCAGGGCGTCAAAGAAGATTCTCATTTTTAAGGCAATACTTTCAGACAAGCTTTGCCCTTAATAATTGATATCAAATTCTACCTATTTACCCTTTAATAAAAAAAAACTACCGTTTACATATCCAATTATTGAATTCTAACGCTTTTTCACAAATTCATCTTACTAATAAAATCAAAAGAATATAGAATATGACTAACCCAGGCAAAAACAACTTCCATTTGAACGACAACCCCGAAGAAAAAATACGCATTGAAAATGAATTTCTGCAATTGAAACTCAAGGCAGAACTAGGCGCAGAAACGTTTATCTCAGGCAATTTCCCTCCAGAAGTTGAAAATACATTCCTTAAAAATGTACTTGCATTTGAAAACAGCTTTTCAAATACCCCATTGAAAACCATTTACGAGCTGCTGGAAAAGCCCATCTATAAACCTGAAACTGAATTAGACGATAATGCAATAGAATTAGCATTAGAGGGCCTATTTACCTTGATGAAAAAGAAACAAATTACTCTTGAATTTTTAGGGGCCTACAACAGCCGCACAAAATATAAATTTATAACTGAAGAGTTTTTCAATGAAGAAGTATCAGATAACATGATTCCAGGAATGATCTGGAATTTTAACTATGAAGAGTACCACCCTAACTATAAAATAGATATCGAAAATAAAACGATCTCCTTTATTTCAGCTTGGATTGATCAAAAAATAAGTAAAGATTACTGGGATCTAGCAGAAACCTTTATAATGCCGAATGGTCAACTATTTGGTAAAGATGAAATT
>CAMDQV010000310.1 GCA_945906015.1 Pedobacter schmidteae
TGCTGTGGGTGCAACTGCTGATGGAAAGCAGGTTTTTGTAGCCTGGTATTCAGGTGGAGCTGCACCTGGACCGGGTAATTATGTGACTGTATCTGTTAGTCAAGATTTAGGAAAATCCTGGTTGAATGATCAACTAGCTATTTATCCAAGGGATAAGGCTTACCGTTTATTTGATCCCACAATTTGGAGAGATAATAAAGGGAAAATAAATTTATTCTACGGAAGTGCAAAAAATAGCTTGATTTGGGATGGTTTTGGTGGTGTTAATGCGATAGAAATTAAATGGGATGGAAATAGAATCTCAAATTCTCAGCCTATCCGAATAAGTGATGGGGTAATGAGTAATAAACCTGTTTATTTATCTTCAAAAAAGCAGACACTTTTCCCCGTTTATATTGATAAGCCAATCCTTGGAACAAAATCTGAAAAATCATTTCCTCAACATGGGGTGTTTGTTTATTCTAAAACGGGCAATAATCTACCATTGAGTTTTTATGCTTCAATTTATATTGATGAAGAATTAAGGATCCATGATGAACCACAACTGGTAGAAATTTCTGAAAATGGAGAATATCTTGCAATGTTGAGAACTACCAAAGGAATTTATTATACAAAAAGTAATGACTTTGGAAAAACCTGGGCTAAAATTCAGCCTTTTACAGCTTCTGGCCCAACAACCTCCAGTAGATTTTATTTAGGTAAACTTTCTTCCGGTAATTTATTGCTGGTCAGTAATAATAGCACTACACGAAATAAAATGTCTGCTTTTCTTTCTAAAGATGGCGGAAAAACCTGGCCGCATAAATTAGTACTTGATGAACGCGAAAATGTATCTTATCCTGATGCAGATCAAACAAGTGATGGCACTATTCATGTTGTTTTTGATCGTGAGAGAACGGGTGCTAAAGATATTTTGTATTGCCGATTTACAGAAAATGATATTCTGAATGGCAATGCATCAGCTGTCTTTAAAAACAGAGTGAATAAGTAATATTTTGAATGGAGAATTAATACGTTGATGGATAAAAATATTTTATGTTGTGATTGGGGTACAACTTCATTCAGATTAAGACTTGTTGAAATACAGGATTATAAGGTTCTTGCCGAATATTTAACTAAAGATGGTGTTGCAGGTACATTTAGAGATTGGAAAGAACAGGATGAGCTTAGTCGATTTGATTTTTATGCAGCAATCTTAAAAAATAGCATCATAGAATTAGCAAAAAAGACATCATTTATTCTGGATACTATTCCTGTCATTGTTTCCGGAATGGCATCTTCTTCAATTGGAATGGAAGAACTTCCTTATGCAGAACTTCCGTTTGAGAGTAATGGAAGTCAAGCTTCTGTTCGGGTTTTCAAAGATTTTAATGGCAAGGATGCTCCCTTGGTATTAGTTTCTGGACTTAAAAGTCATGAAGATGTAATGCGTGGAGAAGAGGCCCAGCTAATAGGTCTTCTCAAATTAAATGAGATCTCTATCCAGGCTTCAGAAAAAATTGTTTTTGTTTTTCCAGGAACACATTCAAAACACATTACTGTTAAAGATCGTTTTATAATTGATTTTCAAACATTTATGACTGGCGAGATTTATAATATTCTTACTGAATATAGTATATTGAAAGACTCCGTTTTAAGCGATACTAGTACTGGCTTGACAGATCCAGATCAAATGAAAGCCTTTTTAAAAGGAGTTGAAATTTCTGGTAAATCCTCACTTTTACATAACTTGTTTACTGTTCGAACCGGGCAGCTATTTGGGCAATTTTCAAAGGAGCAGAATTCATTTTACTTGAGTGGTTTATTAATTGGTTCAGAACTCAGGCAGCTAAAAGATGAAAATTATGACCGCTTGGTAATATGTAGTGGAAAGCATCTGTATGAACATTATAAACTTGCAGCTGAAGCTATATCCTTGAAATTCAATACAACTTATATTCAGCCTGAACTAATAGATAAAGCAACAATTGCTGGTCAGGTACAAATTTTTAATGCACTACAAACTACTTCTTATGAATAATCAAGAGTTTTCCTGGAACGGATTTTCAAAAGTTCCTATTGTTGGAATTATAAGGAATTTAAGTTTTGATACTATCGAAAAAATTCTTCCTATCTATCTTTCTGCAGGTCTCACAACAATTGAAATAACCATGAATACTCAGGCTGCCGCTGAAATTATTCGTTTTGCCGCTGATAAATATAAAGGACAGCTAAATGTTGGAGCAGGTACGGTTTGTAATACAGATGATTTAGATTTGGCTATCAAGGCTGGTTCTCAGTTTATTGTTACCCCAATCCTTGATCCTGATGTTGTTCAAGCCTGTGTTAGTAAAAATATACCCGTATTTCCTGGAGCATATACTCCTACAGAGATCTATCAGGCTTGGAAATTGGGAGCAAGCATGGTTAAGGTTTATCCTGCAACAAGCCTTGGACCAGAATACATCAAGGATGTAAAGGCTCCTTTAAATAAGATAAAGCTAATGCCTACTGGCGGAATAAATCTAGATAATATTCAAACATTTATTAAAGCTGGTGCTGATGGACTAGGTATTGGAAGTCAGCTTTTTGATAAAACACTAATCAAAGATGAAAACTGGGATGGCCTGGAATTGCATTTTAAGCAATATGTGTCTAAACTTAATTCATAAAATAATAAAACGAATCTCATAACCATTCATACAATGACATCTCCAAAAGGAAAAAATTATCGCTGGTTAATAGTCACACTATTATTTTTGGGCACAGTAATTAATTATCTGGATCGGCAGATCATTGGTTTATTGAAACCTACGCTTGAATTGGAATTCAATTGGACAGAAACAGATTTTGGTAAGATCATGTCTGCATTTTCATTTGCTTATGCAATTGGTTTATTGGTTTCTGGCAGGTTTATTGATAAAGTTGGAACCAAGCTTGGATATTCTGTAGCAGTTATAGTTTGGAGCCTGGCTGGTATGGGGCATGCATTGGCAAAATCTGTTGCAGGTTTTGGAATTGCAAGATTGTCATTAGGGATAGGGGAGGCAGGTAATTTTCCTGCGGCAATGAAAGCTGTTTCAGAATGGTTTCCAAAAAAGGAAAGAGCACTTGCAACGGGCATTTTCAACTCAGGTACAGCAATTGGGGTGGTTGTAGCATTAATTATTGTTCCAATTATCATGCAGAATTATGGCTGGCATGAAGTTTTTTGGATCACTGGAGCAATGGGCTTT
>CAMDQV010000311.1 GCA_945906015.1 Pedobacter schmidteae
GTATTTGATTGATAAGCTGTTACGTTAAGATTAACCCTTGAGTTGTACATCTCCAAATCAAAACCTGCTTCCATTGAAGTTGTAACCTCTGGCTTGATAGAAGGAGATACAATAGCATTACCCACACCAAAACCTGGTACACCTGCATATGGATAACCATATTGCTGACCAAAAGTTGGAGTTAATCTATAAGCACCTAAGTTTACTAAACCTACTTTAGAAACACCACCTCTAATTTTTAATGAGTTGATAGTCTTTGATTTCTTCAAGAATGATAAAGCATCTGATGCGATGAATGAAATATCAGCAGCTGGGTAGAATAAAGATTGAAATTCTGGAGCTAGAACCGAACGCCAGTCATTTCTAGCAGTTAAGTGAAGGTATAGATAATCTTTAAATCCTAAACGAGCATCCGCATATAAACCAATTTGACGCACTCTTGAATTTGATTCACTTCCAAAAATATTTCCAGTTGTATTACTTACGTTATATAAACCTGGTACAACCATTACTGCTGAATTAGCATTTACGTTTTTTGCAATGTTATCACGTACACTTCCACCAAAAATGGTATTTAAAGAAAAGTTTTTGTTCAGTTTTTTGATATACTGAGCTTGAAACTCTGGATTCAATTGCGTATCATAACCTGCGCCATCACTTACACTACCAGTTCTGTTTGCAAAGTTAGATGTTAATCCCAATCTGTAATCTGAGAAAGTATATTTATCAGACCAGGCTTTTGTAGAAACATTTCTAGTTGACATACTTACACGAACCAAAAATGATAATTCTTTGATTGGGAAATACTTAAACTGAACGTTACCAGTTAAATAATCATTTCTTGTCAAAGTTCTATTATTCCCTAAAGCAAAATAAGGACTTTCAATATATTCATTATAATATCCATCAGGTGTTGAAAAGGGATCATTTTTCCAATCCTTATAACGTGTTAAAGGAATTTGTCCTGGAGTATTAAGAACATCTTCGAAAGAAGATCCAGAAGGGCCTAAATTATATCTATTTTGAACATAATTGGCGTTAAAACCAAAATTAAATTTACTAGAAATATCCCTAGTACCATTTAAACGTAATGTAAAACGATTATAAGTATCACCAGGTACAGTACCCTTTTGATCAAAATATTGAGATGAAAAATAATAAGAACCTTTATCATCGCCTGAGGATAAACTAAAATCGCTTTGATTGTTTACACCTGTATCCCAAAAAGCATTTTTACCCTCTTCCTCATTATTAGAGTAAAGTACAGTCTGTTGGGAGCCATCAGCTAAAGGCTTTCCAATTGGACGCATTGTTCCGTCAAAAGCCGGGCCATATTGTTGATTCTCATAAGGCGTGTAAGTTGGAATATCATCGGGTCCAGTACCTGATCCATATGTTGATTGTAATTTTGGCAAAAATGCAACAGTTTCTAAACTAGTTGTTTGTGCAACATTAATGGTAGTTTTACCTTTTTTTCCAGTTTTGGTGGTAATAATTAAAGCTCCGTTAGATGCATCAGATCCGTAAAGTGCTGCGGCACCAGCTCCATTTAACACTTGAATATCCTCGATATCCTCTGGATTTAAATTGCCTAAGATAGTATTTGGCACAATTACATTGTCTATTACTACGAGAGCTTGATTATTACCCAATAATGAGCGATTACCACGCAAAACCAAACGAACAGAAGGATTTACACCAGAGCCAACAGCATTAACCTGTAATCCAGCAACTTTACCAGAAAGTGCACTCCCCACATTAAAGGCTTTACCTTGGGTTAAATCTTCCGCTTTGATTGTAGTAGATTGGTTTCCTTGTTCTCTTCTTTGAATCGATACACCACCAGCAGTAATTACCACTTCGTTTAATGATTCAATACTTGAAGAAAGAACTACTTTCATCGTATTTCCAGCAGGAATAACTACTTCTTGAGTAGCATAACCAATAAAAGTGAAAGTTAAGGTGTTACTTCCTTTTGGAACAGTAACACTGAATTGTCCATTGCTGCCTGTTGAAGTACCAATACTGGTTTCCTTAACTCTGACGCCCACACCCTGAAGAGGCAAACCGTCCATTTTGTCGGTTACGGTTCCTGTCACAGTGCGATCCTGGGCTGTAGCTTGAAAAGCTATAAACAAGAACAAGAACAAACTTTGTAAAAGTTTTTTCATACTAATTAATTTGAATGGATAAAAATGAAAAATGGTTAATATATGGTTATAACGTGCAAAAATATGAAAGTTTATTGTTAACACAAAGATAATTAAGTGTTATTTTTGTTTTATGAACATAACTATCTTATAATCAATGATTTATTTTTAAAATCGTAAAGTAAAACTAAATGAGAATTAGTACTATTAATGCCTAAATCACTCATTTTCAGGCAAATAATCTTAAATTCCAGTTAATTACAATTAGCTTTAATGGTGCTAATTAAACAGAATATATACTGAATAGACTAACAGTTTGCTGGAATAAATTAAAAGGATAAAACCGGGCTCTGATCTTTGGACGAAAAGTTAATATGCTTGTTGAGGAACAAAATGTCAGCTTAACTTATCCAGAATTTGAATATTAAAATTTAAAATGAATCATACACACAATTAATTATGGCTTTATTAGCATCACTTGGAAAATACCGGAATACCGGATTATTAATGACCAGAATTGGACTTGGCATTATGCTTATGCTGCATGGATATCCAAAACTATTAGGAGGCCCAGAAAAATGGGAAGCAATTGGTGGAGCAATGAAGTACGTGGGAATAGATTTTTTACCCGCCGTATGGGGACTACTTGCCGGGGCAACCGAAACGTTCGGAGGGTTTCTGATTCTTCTAGGGCTTGCATTCAGACCCGTTTGTTTATTATTGACCTTCACTATGGCCATTGCAACAAGCATGCATCTGAATAATAACGAAGGTATAATGGGCGCTTCTCAGGCAATTGAAATGGGAGTTGTTTTTTTAGGTCTTGCCTTTATTGGACCAGGTACTTTTAGCGTCGATAAAAAATAATTATTAGCGCTACAAAAAGAGGCTTAAAATAGGAAAATTAACATCTATAATCGAATTGGGGAAAATTGTAACAATACGACACTAACTTGATTCTAATAAATTGAATAATTTAATATCATTATACCTATTAATCACGTTAACTTATAAAACAGCAAAATAATTCTGATCCAAACAAATTCAATAATCACC
>CAMDQV010000312.1 GCA_945906015.1 Pedobacter schmidteae
CCTGCCAAAATAACTCGTTTGTTTCGGAATGTTTCAGGATTCTTAACCATGTATTCAACCCCCTTGCCTTCAAAATCGATTAGCCCCTCAATATCTGGTTTACGTGGTTCAAAACATCCCAATCCACCGGCGATCACTACTACCTGGCAATGGATCATTGTGCCATCATTCGTTCCAACTAATAAAGATCCATCATCTTGTTTGACTAACGTTTCAACTCTTTCGCCAAGTGTAAAACCCGGATCAAAAGGAGCAATCTGCTCCATTAACCTTTCTACAAGTTCCTGAGCCTTTATTTCTGGATACCCTGGTATATCATATATTGGTTTATGGGGATAAATCTCAGATAATTGTCCGCCAACCTGAGGCAGTGTGTCGATGAGATGGCACCTCATCTTTAGTAAGCCTGCTTCAAATACAGCAAAAAGACCGACAGGTCCTGCACCAATAATACATAGGTCAGTTGAAATCATTTTATAGCTATTAATTTAATTTTAATGAAGAATGATGTTTAATCAGAAGTATATTCATTTTCTTGGTCAAGATTGTTATAAATGGTATCCAGAATTCTTTTCAAATTCATGTAATCTTCCTCCGTTAGGTTTTCCCAAGCTTTCATCCGTATCTCCGACATTTTTGGACTCCATGTAGTTACCCGTTTGGTTCCAAGATTGGTCAGATGGACTTTAAAAGACCTTCTATCAGTAGGATGAATCTTTCTCTCAGTGAGCCCTTTTCTGCACAGAAGATCAATTATACGCGTCAGAGTAGGATGATCTTTACCGGTTATTTCTGCCAGCTGACTTTGATTTAAATCATTGTCGCTGCTCAGGTTCTTTAGTATTAACCATTGATCAACCGTTATATCGTAATTTTCTGCATTAAAGTGACGCTGAGCGTATTGCTTTACTTTTCTGGCCGTACGATCGAGCAGATAAGAATAGGTACTAAATAATTCTATTGCCATACTTATTGTTAGTGCAACAAATATCTATATAATTTTACTGTTAAACAAAAAAAAGCATCCGCAATAGCGGATGCTTTTAAAATTGTTTTAACTATTCTAGTTAAGAATTATGCTTTTCCTTTTTCTTTAATGAATTCTACAACAAATGGTGTTGCAACGAACAAGGAAGAATAGGTTCCAAAAATTACACCTATAAACATTGCAAAAGAGAATCCTCTTAAAATCTCACCACCAAAGATGAATATGATCAAAAGGACAGCTATCGTACAGATACCAGTGATTACTGTTCTGCTTAGCGTACTGTTCAAAGCATTGTTGATCACTGAAGGAAGATCTTCATTTTTAGAATGATGATGCCCGATGTATTCACGAACACGGTCAAATACAACAACCGTATCATTTATTGAGTATCCCATTACGGTTAATATTGCGGCTACAAAGGCCTGGTCAATATCAAGTGAGAATGGAAGCCATCCATTAAATATGGTAAATATGGCAAGCAATACAAGAACATCATGTACAAGTGCTAGTATTGCTGCAAAACCAAATGCCATTCGTTTGAATCGTATTAAAATGTACAGAAATATGACAATAATTGAGAAAATAACTGCCCATATAGCTGATTTTTTAATATCATCAGCAATAGTAGGTGTTACCTTTTGTGAATCTTTAATTTCGTATACAGGGTTTATCTTTTTCAATCCTGCGGCTAGTTTCTCGCTTACCAGAGCATTAGCTTGATCGGTATTATCATTGATCAGGTAAGCAGTTGTGATCTTAACCTGATTGGAAGATCCAAATGTTTTTACTTCAACTGCGGTTCCAAATTCATCAATTAAGATTGAACGTACGGCTTCAACTTCAACAGGCTTTTCGAAGGCTACAAAATAAGCTCTACCTCCCTGAAAATCTACACCCAGGCTAAACCCTTGTGTAAATGCAGATACTATACCGGCAACAATGATGGCAGCAGATAAATAATAGAACCGTTTACGACCAGTAATGAAATCAAATTTAGAATCCTTGAATAAATTTTCAGTAGCTTTTATAGAGAAGCTGATTGGTTTCTTTCTGTCTAATAACCATTCAAACACTAAACGTGAAATGAATATGGCAGCAAACAGTGAAGTAACAATACCGATCATCAGGGTAGTTGCGAAACCAACAATTGGTCCCTGACCGAAAATGTAAAGAATAACACCAGTTAAGAATGTGGTGATATTTGAATCTAAGATCGATGGCATGGCCTTTTGGAACCCTTCGGTTATTGCTAATCGGACAGATTTGCCTGCAGTAATTTCTTCTCTAATACGTTCATAGATCAATACGTTTGCATCTACCGACATACCTAATGAAAGAACAATACCAGCTATACCCGGCAGCGTTAATACAGCTCCCAATGAAGCAAGTACACCCATCAGGAAGAATAGATTGATCAGCAATGCAATATTTGCAATTAAACCAGCAGTGCTATAATACATTGCCATGAAAATTAGGATGAAAATGATACCTGCAATGGTAGAAAATAAACCTGCAGAGATAGAAGCTGCTCCAAGTGAAGGGCCAACAACATAATCACTAACTATTTTAGCTGGTGCGGGTAATCTTCCTGCTTTCAATACGTTGGCAAGATCCTGTGTATCTTCTACTTTAAAGCTTCCACTAATAGATGAAATACCATTGGGAATTTCGCCCTGTACGGTAGGAGCAGAATATACTAGATTGTCTAATACGATAGCAACGCTTTTCTTATTATTTGGATCTGCAGATGCAGCAGCAGTTATTGAACGCCATGCACGAGCACCATCAGCATTCATAACCATAACTACTTCCGGATTGCCTTTTTGATCATAATCAGAACGAGCGTCCGAAATTACATCTCCTTCAAGAGCCGGACCACCTGCTATACTGCTGGTTTTTAAAGCATATAACTCAAAAACTTTACTTTCTTCAGTCATTGGTTTAACTCCCCAGTATAACTTAACATTCTGTGGAATTACTGCTCTGATTGCAGGCGATGAAAGGTATGCATTGACTTTGGCTGTATCTTTTAGAGCTGCATAACCTACAACCGGACCCGGACGTAAACTAGACTTTCCGTCTTGCCCTTGGAACGTTGCAGGATTTAAAAGTGCAAATAATGGATTTTGTTTAGCTTGTTCAGCTTGAAGTTTACTTTTAATTGATGCACTATCAATTTTATTACCATCTTTTTTACCTAGTGCAGCAAGTTTACTT
>CAMDQV010000313.1 GCA_945906015.1 Pedobacter schmidteae
AACCCATTGGATAGAGATACTTTATTAAGTATATTAACTGAACCAAGGAATTCTTTAATCAAGCAATATAAAAAGTTGTTTGAATACGAGCATGTAAATCTTGATTTTGAAAAGGATGTAATGGAATTCATAGTAGATAAAGCGATGGAATTTAAGCTTGGAGCCAGAGGTTTAAGGTCTATTTGTGAAGCAATTATGATCGATGCAATGTATGAAACACCCTCGGGTAAGACAGGAAAAGAGTTGTATATCACACTGGATTATGCCAAAGATAAATTTGAAAAATCTGATCTGACAAAACTTAAAGTTGCATAAATGAGCCCCGATTAAATCGGGGTTTTTTGTAAACTAACAAATTGAACAATGAATAAGAAACAAGAACCTAAAGTTGATTTAACAGAATCAGTTAAAAAGACCAATAAACTGGAGAATTCTGTTAAATCAGGACTGAAAAGTAAGTCGGATATTGTTGATAACTGGCTACCTCGTTATACGGGTCGGCCTTTAACCGAGTTCAGTAAATTTATTCTATTAACCAATTTTTCCAAGTACCTCAACCTGTTTTCTGAATGGAATGACAATGCGCCAATCATTGGACTAGATAAACCTATGCAGAGTGTCTCGGCTAATGATATTACATTAATCAATTTTGGAATGGGTAGCCCAATGGCGGCAACTATGATGGATCTGTTGACCGCTATTCAGCCAAAGGCAGTTTTGTTTTTGGGAAAGTGCGGAGGGCTGAAAAAAAATAATAAGATCGGTGATCTGATCTTGCCAATAGCAGCTATAAGAGGTGAGGGAACTTCCAATGATTATCTTCCTGCAGAAGTTCCTGCATTGCCATCATTTGCCTTGCAAAAGGCAATCTCAACAACCATTCGTGATCATTCTCGTGATTATTGGACTGGAACTGTTTATACGACAAACCGCCGGGTTTGGGAGCATGATAAGAGGTTTAAAAAATATCTAAAAACGTTACGAGCAATGGCGGTTGATATGGAAACTGCAACAATTTTTACGACTGGATTTGCAAATAAAATCCCAACGGGAGCTTTATTATTAGTATCAGACCAACCCATGATACCGGAGGGAGTGAAAACAGCTGAAAGCGATTCAAATGTTACTGAGCAGTATGTTGAAACACACCTCAGAATAGGTATCGACTCATTAAAACAATTAAAAAATAATGGCTTAACGGTCAAGCATTTGAAATTTTAATGAAAATATCTTACTGAGTTTTATAGGATTTCCAAAAGCTAAAACAGCTTTTTTTACCCAATTTTCATTGGTAACTACTAGTTAAATAGTAGATTTTTAAAATATAATACTGTTTATTGAATAAATGCAATATACTATTCGTATTGCTTTCAATTTAGCATTTAATCTATTGTTTCACGCTTTAATCCGTATTTTTACACCATGTGGTATGCTAATATTCTTGAAACCATAGGGAATACTCCTTTGGTTAAATTAAATAATATAACAAAAGATGTTAAAGCAACAGTTTTAGCAAAGATCGAAACAACTAATCCTGGCAACTCCATTAAGGATAGGATGGCTGTGAAAATGATTGAAGATGCAGAGCTTAGCGGTAAGCTGAAGCCAGGAGGTACTATTATTGAAGGCACATCCGGAAATACAGGAATGGGTTTGGCAATGGCAGCAATAATAAAAGGCTATAAGTGTATTTTTACTACCACAGATAAGCAATCCAAAGAAAAAGTGGATGCATTACGTGCCTTTGGCGCAGAGGTTATTGTATGCCCTACAAATGTTGATCCTGAAGATCCCAGATCATATTATTCTGTTTCCTCACGACTGGAGCGTGAAGTCCCAAATTCCTGGAAACCAAATCAATATGATAATCTATCAAACACGCTAGCTCATTATGAGCAGACTGGTCCTGAAATTTGGAAACAAACTGAAGGTAAAATCACCCATTTGGTGGTTGGGGTAGGTACCGGTGGAACGATCTCAGGTACTGGTAAATACCTTAAAGAACAAAACCCTGATATTAAAATATGGGGAATTGATACCTATGGCTCTGTCTTTAAAAAGTATAAAGAAACAGGCATCATGGACAAAAATGAGATCTATCCTTACATTACAGAAGGAATAGGGGAAGACTTTCTGCCCAAAAATGTTGATTTTAATATAATAGATCGGTTTGAGAAGGTAACAGATAAAGATGCTGCATTGATGACCCGTGATATTGCCAGAAAAGAAGGGATATTTGCTGGTAATTCTGCAGGATCGGCACTTGCCGGACTTATGCAGTTAAAGGATGAACTCAAGGAAAGTGATGTAGTTGTCATTATTTTTCATGACCATGGTTCCAGATACATGGGCAAAATGTATAATGAAGATTGGTTAAGGGAGCGTGGTTTTCTGGCTGATGAGAAACTAACTGCTAAATCAATCCTAGCAAAACGAGGCAGACAGGAAATTGTAACCATTGATTGTGAGCAGTCAGTTTTGCAGGCAATCAATACCATAAAATCATTGAATATTTCACAGATTCCAGTTACTCAGAAAGGAATGGTTGTGGGCAAAATAACCGAGAGTGATATATTAAATTCAGTATTAGAAAATCCATCACTTCGCTCTGGTTCTGTTAAGGATATCATGACTTCGTCTTTTCCTTTTGTAGATCTGAATACTACTATAGAAAAGATTACTACCATAATTAATAAGGAAAATATGGCGGTTCTAGTTGAAGATCAAAATGGCAATATCGAAATCATCACTCAATATGATATTATTAATGCGATATCTCTTTGATAATTATTGACCTGAATTTTCTTCAAAAGCACAATAAAGTATAAAGCCAAAACCGGATAGCATTAATAAATGATAGCTTAGAAATCCGAAATCCATAAAATATAATTCGGCAACAGCGGCTAGTAGAAAATAGATAAATAGTATAAATTCAGGTAGGTATTGCCTGATTTTCTGACTTTTTAAGTAGTAATTTTCTTTCTTTGATTGGCTAAATTTTGGGGTTCTGATAAATGCTGTTTTCTGACCTTGAATTCCCTTTAATACAGCAATACTGTTGTGATAAGACATTCCCATGGATACGATTATGGCTATTGGGAATGCACTCAGGATTTCCTTGATAGATACAATGATATTTTTTTTGTCCATTAAAATCGCTGTAAAGCAATAAAAAAAATTAATGAGCAATACACT
>CAMDQV010000314.1 GCA_945906015.1 Pedobacter schmidteae
GATCCATCTTTGCTCTAGCATGAATCGATGGCTGAGTTCAAAGTTTCTGATCTTATCACTCAGGTTTACCATTTGCCAGGATCTATGTTCTGTGAATTGTTTGCCTAAATTATTCAATGGAATATCCCCATAATTATAGGTTTCTGCTAATGCATAGCCCGCCCGAATACTAAGTTTTGGGTTCACTGTAAAGTTTATTCCTGTACGCAGCAGGTTCTGCATGGGTTCTGTGATCAGATTATCGCGTCTCCACTGGAATTCAGAATTCAGGGTCCAAGTATTGTTCAGTTTAATATTTGCTGTAAATGCATACCAGCCGATAGTATTTGGATCGGTTATCCTGGTGTTTTGTGAATATGAAACCAGAGTAGTTGTACAAAGCACAAGGGCAAGCACGAGTTTTTTCATTTACTTTTTTTATCAATCACAGAATTGAAGCAATAAATATATTTTCTATTTATTTTTATTATATGCCTTTATGCCTGTAAAAAAGGCACCTGATATAGGTACCCTTTTATTATTAGACTTATTTCAAGATCAATGTATCATCATAAAATTCTACCTCACCCGTTGAAATATCATGTGTTCCTCCAACGATTCCGATCTGTCCACTTTCAATCATCTCTTTTAAAATGGGGCTTCTTTCCATGATTGCTTTAACAGTGCGCTTAACATTAATGGCAGAAACCTTTTCAACAAAAACCGCATTTCCTGAATTTCTGTTTTCTTTTACTGTATCCTCATCATCCACTGCAGGTCTTATTTTTGTTAAAAGTGCGGTAAGATTCCCCATTTCAACATGATCGCATGCCCCTTTTACTGCACCACATTTGGTATGGCCTAATACAACAATGATTTTTGAACCGGCTACTTTACATCCAAATTCCATACTGCCAAGAATATCTTCATTAATGATATTTCCTGCAATTCGAACACTGAATACATCGCCCAATCCCTGATCAAAGATCAGCTCTGCCGAAGTTCTTGAATCAATACAGCTCAATATAACCGCAAATGGATGCTGTCCATCAGAGGTTTCATTAGCTTGCTGTAAAAGGTTGCGGTTTGATTTTAAGTTATTTATAAACCGGTCATTTCCCTTCTTTAAAATATCCAGTGCCATTGCCGGTGTAATTTCATCTTGCATTTCTTTCGTTAATGTTTTCATATATTTTTTGGTTTAAGATTGATTAAATTTTTAAGATAGTTCAACAAAATTTATAGTTTCAACGGATATGTTTTTCAGCTTTGCATGACTCCTATAGTTCTGTATTATTTCAACAACATCATGGGCAATTGATTTTGATTTAGTACAATCAATAATAACTTTTGAATTTGCCGGAATAGCCTCTAAATCCCGTATCACGCTCGCTTTATTAAAGAACGAAACTTCTTCGGCTAAAACAAGATGGTGAACTTCGTGACCTTCTTCAGTCGTTACTACATCTTTCATGTGGTGAGAGTTACGATAACTATGGCGCAAAGTATAAAAGATACCAACGATGAGGCCTATGAAAATTCCTTTGAGTAAATCAGTTGCTAATATTGCTATAACTGTAATTGTAAAAGGAACAAATTGCTCCCAACCTAATTTGTACATCTGTATAAAGAGAGCAGGTTTGGCCAGTTTATACCCTACTACGAATAAAATGGCGGCTAAACTTGCTAATGGTATCATATTCAAAACACTTGCAACAGTAACGGCACTTATTAATAAGAAAAAACCATGAAGTATGGCAGAAATTTTTGTTTTACCACCAAATGAAATGTTTGCAGTGCTTCGAACAATAACCTGTGTAACAGGTAAACCACCAATTAAACCAGAAATTACATTTCCTAAACCTTGTGCTTTTAATTCCCTGTTAGTTGGTGTAACCCTTTTATATGGATCCAGCTTATCAGTAGCCTCTACACACAACAGAGTTTCCAAACTTGCAACAATGGCTAAAACAACCGCTACTTCCCAAACTTTAAAATTTGTTATAGCAGAAAAATCCGGGAAAATAAACTGGCCGAAAAACCCTGCTAGATTTTCTGGAACGGGGATTCTTACTACCTGGTCGGCAGCTAAACTAAAATTCAATATTCCATTTTGATAGAAATAAAACATCGCAATACCAAGAAACACAACAACAAGAGGGCCGTTTATCATCCCGAAAATTTTATGCTTCTTTGTTAATACCTGGTCCCATAATATCAATATAGCTATAGATATTACAGCAATAAGCGCTGCTCCGGGCGTTATAAAGTTAATTGCTTTAAAAATTTCAGAGAATGTGTTTTCTCCATCTGCCTGAATAAAAGCATCATCTCCTTCCGTAACTTTATCCCAACCTAATGCATGTGGTATCTGTTTTAAAATAATCAGAAGACCTATACCGGTAAGCATTCCTTTGATTACAGACGACGGAAAGAAATAGGCGATAAAACCTGCTTTAGCAAAGCCCATTATCAGTTGAATAATTCCGGCCAGAACAACAGCTAATAAAAAGGCAGGCCAGGAACCAATTGCAGCGATAGAGCTTAGCACTATTACTGCTAAACCTGCTGCGGGACCACTAACACCTAGGTGTGAACCACTGGCAATACCTACTACAATACCACCAACTATTCCTGCTATTATACCGGCAAACAGTGGCGCTCCGGATGCTAAAGCAATTCCCAGGCATAAAGGGACAGCCACAAAAAATACGACAATACTTGCCGGAAGGTCGCTTTTAAATTCTTTAAACATGTTTTTTACTTCCAATTTTAATTTTTAATTTTTTTCTGACAGGGCAAAGATAGTATTATTATTTTAAATGATAGTATTACTATCTCATGCAATTGTAAAACTTTTATCTACTTTTGTAATCTTGAAATAATGGAAAGCAGTTTGTGTTTACGATTTAGAGATTAGAGCTATGGAATTACACCTTCAAATAAAGATGAATGAGAAATTGTTTGTTCGTAATCCCGAACAAACAGAATTGGGAAGGAAGATAATTGAATTCAGTATTCGGCTTATCCATGAAAATGGTTTTGAAGCCTTTACATTCAAAAAGCTTGCTGAAGTTATCGGCTCTACAGAGGCGGGGATTTATCGTTATTTTGAAAATAAGCATCGTATACTGATCTCTCTTACCGCCTGGTATTGGAGCTGGCTTGAGTTTAGGGTTACATTTCATCTGAATAATGTCTC
>CAMDQV010000315.1 GCA_945906015.1 Pedobacter schmidteae
ATGATTCAGATCCTCTCTTTTGAGATAAATTGTGGTTCCATATCTTGCAGATAAACGCTCTGCAAGAAATAAAGGAGAAGGCCTACCCACATAATCCTTCAACAAATTATGGTACTCTTCTTGAAAACCAGGTTCATAAATAATGTTAAGATATTGCTGACGAAGTTGCTCCACGTTTGGATATAACATTTCTGGAATATATGCTCCTCCAAAATCGCCAAAATACCCCTTAGGGTTTACTCCCCATTTAACCGAACTGCTTATAAATTCTCTGTTCATATACTATATTTTTGTCTTTTCAGACTAATTTATTTACCAATTAATTCAAATACAAATTTAAGACTGCTGATATCTTTAAGCCCTGGCTCCAATTCAAATTTACTATTCAGATCTATACCGTATAACTTTTCAGGTACTAAATTACTGATCTCAGCGATATTTTCAGGACTTAAACCACCACTCAGAAAGTAAGATTTCAGTCCGCTATATTGATCCAAGATTTTCCAATCAAACGCTATACCTGATCCCCCATGTTCGACAGTTTTAGTATCAAACAAAAAGTAATCAGCCACATCGTTAAATTGTGTAAGATGATTGAAATCAAAACCGGGAAAAATTCCAAATGCTTTTATGATTTCAAGCTTTTTAAATGGCAACCTAACAAGAAGCAGTTCTTTTAACTGCTGGCAATAGATCACCGATTCTGAACCATGCAGTTGAACTGCATTTAAATCATATTCTTCAATTTTACTTATTATTTCATCGATTGTTTCATTAACAAACACACCTGTTAACTTGATAGAATCAGGCAATGAGCTTAATATATCTTTATCCAGATTTGCTGCAAAGCGCTTTGACTGAGAATAAAAAATCAATCCAAGGTAATCTGGCTTCAATTGAGCAAGATCAATGATATTACCCGAATCTTTCATTCCGCAAACCTTTATTTTCATGATAACATTTTCTTAAAGCTATTCAGGGCTTTCTTACTTTGCAATGATTGTTCTGCTTCATAAAAACAGTCGGCAAATGATTGTTCAGGTTTAATTGTATGAATAGCAACTGCTGCATTACAAACTACAACATTATTTTGCTCGGTAGTTCCCACACCTTCCAAAACAGCTTTAAAAATATCTGCTGAATCTTTAACTGTACTACCTCCACCAATTTTCTCAGGATCAATTTTCTCAAATCCCAACTGTGCAATTGAATGAATATGCTCGCCAGATGCCGAAAAAGTTTTAAAATCACAGGTTAATGATATTTCATCATATCCTTCAAGTGCATGTACAATAGTATACTTTGTATCTGATTTTTGATACAGATAGGCATATAAACGTGCCAACTCAAGGCTAAATACCCCTACCATTTGATATTTAGGTCTTGCAGGATTAACAAGTGGCCCTAACATATTAAAAAAAGTTTTCACACCCAACTCCTTTCTAATGGGTGCAACAGTTTTCATTGCGGCATGAAATAATGGGGCATGTAAAAAGCAAATTCCAGCATTATCCAAAGATCTTTTTAAGTGATCCGTGTCATTTGAAAAAGTATAACCAAGATATTCTATCACGTTTGACGAACCGCATCCCGAAGAAACACCGTAATTTCCATGCTTTGAAACCTTATAACCAGCACCTGCCACTACAAATGAGGCAAGAGTTGAAATATTAAAAGTATCCTTACCATCACCGCCTGTTCCGCAAAGATCAATCAATTCATATTCATGCAGATCAGCCTTCAAACATAATTCGAGCATTCCATCCCTGAAACCCTCAAGTTCTTCAACAGTAATATTACGCATACAATAAGCAGCCATAAATGCTGCCATTTGTGAGGCATTGTATTTTCCAAGTGTGATATTTGTCAAAATCTCTTTGGATTCATCCTTTCCAAAGGTCTTTTGCTCAAACAGGTGATTCAATATTTTTTTCATACCATTTTATATTTCAGGCTTTCTGGCCAGATATCTTTAACCTAAAGATTTGCACTGATTTTAACTCAAATTTATTTTTTAATAAAAAAGGGTTGCTCTTTGAGCAACCCTTAGTATTATTTTTTTTATACAAAAAAATATATACCTAGCTAATTGCCGAATGTTTGAACATTTGCCAACACCAGATCGTATATATTTGCTTTAGCTTCATTGCTTAAACAAAGATGAATAAAATTTAATTAGCTGCAAACCCTTTTCCGAATTTTTAAAAATATGAGTATCAACAGACAATCAAGATGAATAATTAAGTCAAGACCGCTGCAAAAAAAAATCAACGAAATCAGGAAAGTTTTCCTCTACTCAAAAACAAGGTATACACCAAAGAAAGCAGAAATAACATACCCACAAACTGGTGCAGAATAGCATAAATCAATGGAATTTCTGAGGCAGTATTTAATACTGTGAGCACCCCTAAAAGTATTTGAACGAATAAAAATAGTACAGGTAAAAACCTGAAGTTATACAATAAAGTTCCTGGAGCCAATTTTTGAGCCTTTAAAAACCAAATTATTACTGGAATACAAATGATATAGGCAAGCCCCCTGTGAATGAATTGCACAGTGATGAGATTATGTGTCATATCTTCTAGGAAACTTCCCTGGCTAAACATACCTGTGGGCCAAAGCATTCCGTTGATATCAGGCCAGGTAATTGCAGCAAATGCGGCATGTAATCCGGCCATAAAGGCTCCATATATCAACTGAAAAACAAGTAATACTACTAAGCAAACATTTATTGTTTTGAGTGCAGGAACATGTAGAACCTGATTTTTAGAAATACTAAGCTTTAATGCGAACCAAAACACATAACATAAAAGTATCAATGCTGAAATAAAGTGAATAGCCAGTCTGATATGGCTAACATATAAATTTTCGTCATTTAGTCCACTTTGAACCATAATCCATCCTATTACTCCTTGTAAACCACCAAGAAAAAATAGAATGATCATTGGTTTGACCATATTGGGCTGAATTTTCTTGCTAATAAGAAAGTAAATGAATGGAAAAATGAATACCAATCCCATAAACCTTGCCCAGTCACGATGAAGCCATTCCCAAAAGAATATAAACTTAAAATCACTTAAAGAGAAATGACTATTGAGATGTTTGAACTGAGCTATCTCTTTATACTGATTAAAAGCATCTAGCCATGCTTGTTCATTCATTGGCGGGAA
>CAMDQV010000316.1 GCA_945906015.1 Pedobacter schmidteae
CTTCCAATTCATCACTATTTAGTCCAAATTTTGTTTCTTCTTTAGCAATATGTATTTGTAGTAGACAATCGATGATGCGGTTATTTTTTAGTGCTTGTTTATTTATTTCTTTTAATAAACTGAGACTATCTACACCGTGTATAAGGTAAACAAAAGGAGCAATATATTTCACTTTATTGCTTTGTAGGTGACCAATAAAATGCCAGTGAATATCACGAGGTAGCAAGCTGTATTTTTCAATTAGTTCTTGTACGTAATTTTCACCAAAATCACGATGATCTAAATTGTATAATACCTGAATATCATCTGCAGGCTTTGTTTTTGAAACAGCTATCAATTTAGCTTTGCCGTCAAGGTATTTAATAATTTCCTGATATTTTTCTTTATTTACACTCATAGTTATTACCAGTCGCGACTAAATAATTTTAAGGAAATATAAATTATGCAATTTTTTTATCATTTGCACATGTATCTTTAATTCTTTATTATTTTTCGTTTAATAGGGGAGGGCATGTACTTATTTTAAAATAGCTCTGCTTATTACTATTCTCTGTACTTCACTTGTTCCCTCATAGATTTGAGTAATTTTTGCATCTCTCATCATCCGTTCTACATGGTATTCTTTTACAAAACCGTAACCTCCATGTATTTGCACAGCTTCAGTTGCCACCCACATGGCAGTTTCACTGGAAAAAACTTTTGCCATGCTGCTGCTTAAAGTATAATCTAGCCCTTGGTCTTTTTCCCAGGCAGCTTTTAGGCAAAGCAATCTAGCAGCTTCAATTCTGGTTGCCATATCGGCTAGTTTAAATTGAATAATTTGATGGTTCATTATTTCGGTGCCAAATGCTTTACGTTGTTTGCTGTAGGCCAATGACAGTTCATAAGCGCCACTTGCAATACCCAATGCTTGTGCAGCAATTCCAATTCGGCCACCTGCCAAAGTTTTCATTGCAAATGTAAAGCCAAAGCCATCATTATTAATTCTGTTTTCTTTTGGCACTTTTACATCTGTAAATAAAATAGTGTGAGTATCGCTTCCTCTAATTCCTAATTTATTTTCTTTTGCACCTACTTCTACACCGGGCCAATTCTTCTCTACAATAAATGCATTTATACCCCTACTTCCTTTACTAACGTCTGTTTGTGCAATAACTAAATAAATGCTTGCGCTGTTTCCGTTTGTAATCCAGTTTTTAGTTCCGTTTAATAAATAATAGTCCCCTTTATCTTCGGCAGTGGTACGCTGAGATGTTGCATCACTGCCAGCTTCTGGTTCACTTAATAAAAAAGCACCAATGTACAATTCTCCATCTTTTTTACCTTTAGCAAGTGGGGTTAAATATTTTTGTTTCTGTTCTTCAGATCCAAATTCCTGAAGCCCATAACAAACTAAACTATTGTTTACACTTACACAAACACTAACACTAGCGTCAACTTTACTTATTTCTTCCATAGCTAAAACATAGCTAATGGTATCCATACCACTACCGCCGTATGCGGGTTTTACCATTATGCCCATAAAACCAAGGTCAGCTAATTTCTCAATCTGGTCTTTAGGAAATTTTTGTAATTCATCTCTGTCAATTACACCAGGTAAGCATTCATTTACTGCAAAATCTTTAGCAGCTTGTTTTATCATTAAATGTTCTTCTGTAAATTCAAATAGCATAGCCCGGGGTTTAAAATATAGACAAAAATAAGGAATTTATTGACCTATATTGGAAGCAAGTATTTCCATAAATAAATTGCGTGAGATCATTTTGGCACCTAAGCTCTCTAGGTGATTAGTATGTAGCTGGCAATCGATTAATTGTACATTTTCTTTTTGTAACTGTTGCACGTAATTAATGAAGGCAAATTTGCTAGCATTGGTTTTAAAATTGAACATACTTTCTCCAAAAAATAGTTTGCCTAGTCTAATGCCGTAAAGTCCACCTACTAGCTCACCATTCATCCAGGTTTCGGCACTATGGGCATAGCCCAATTTGTGTAAAATATTGTATGCTTTTTGCATGGCAGGAGATATCCAAGTGCCAGCTTGATTGTTTCTTGAAATGGATTTACAGTTTTGTATTACCTGTGTAAATGCTCTGTTTATGGTAAATCTAAATTTGTCATTTTGTAATACCGTTTTCATGCTACGACTTAGCTTTAACTCATTAGGGAATAATACAAATCTGGGATCAGGGCTCCACCAACAAATATGTTCATCTTCATTATACCAGGGGAAGATCCCACTTTTATAAGCTAATAGTAATCTTTTGGTACTTAAATCGCCGCCGATTGCAAGTAATCCATCTTTATCTGTATTTTCTAATGAGGGAAAAAACAATTCTTTATCTAGGAGATACATGGCAAATTAATTTGCTATTGTTTCTACAGTAGCGCTTATGCCTCTTTCTGTAATAGCATCGCACTGTATTTTTAAAATATCATAGCTGCCTTTTTTTACGGCATATTTACCTTTTGAGTCAATAATAATGGCACATTGTTCGGCCTGTTCGGCAGAATGACCGCAAACTTCAATTAAGGTGTCAATAACCCAATCAAATGTATTTACTTCATCATTCCACACAATAAGGCTAGAAGAATAATCCGTTACGGTAAGGGTATCGGCATCTTCTTTAATTTTAATATTTGGGTTTGATGTTATCATAATTATAGAACAAAAATAAGTTGAAAAACCTATAGTCGAATTTAATGTAAAAAAAATTATACTATTTTTCATCTTATTTGCTAAATAAGTTATTGAGAAAGAGGTTAAATCATGAACTGGGAATAGCAAATCTGCATATTTATTGCATCTGCAGCAGGTGTTTACTCAGTAAAAGCTACTTATTCATGTAAGGAAAGCAACATTTTACAGATTGTAAATCGTCAGCAGAAAGTGGACTAAAAATGGCCAGGGGGGAAACTGTAAAATTGTTTCCCGTGTGCAAATTGTGTGCAAATGATTAAAAATAAAAAGGGTTTCAAATCATTGAAACCCTTTGTCATATTTAGTGGGAGTTACAGGGGTCGAACCTGTGACCCTCTGCTTGTAAGGCAGATGCTCTAAACCAACTGAGCTAAACTCCCTTTTTAAATTCGGCGGACAAAGATAAGGGTTAAATATTGCTAACAAAAATTTTTACATGAAATCAATT
>CAMDQV010000317.1 GCA_945906015.1 Pedobacter schmidteae
AAATACTGCAGGCCATTGCCCGCCCTGAGCTTTATGACAAGTTACTGCAAAAGCAAACTTTATCTGTAAAGCATTATAATATTGATCCTTTTTTAGTTCATCCATTCTAAATTTTTTATTCTCAATGTGTATATAATCCTGTAAAACCGCCTCATATAAGCGCTTACTATCTAAATTAGACAGGCTCGGGGTTTCACAATACAAGGTATCCAGAATCACCTTGCATGTTAGCGGCTCCTGATCAGGATAGTCAAGTAGTTCTATGACTACTTCAGCAAAACGAAAACCATACTGCTCTTCTACCCTTCTAACTTTTCTAATCCTAGCAATATCGCCGTTAGCAATAAAATCGCCACTATTATCTTCAGGCTTGAGCCAGAAATAATTATTACGTACAATCATGATATGATCACCACCCGTAATTTCTTCCTCCCGGTAAAGTATCCGGTTGCGTATATTTTGATTATAGGCGTTTGCATTCTTATTAGAGCGGCAAATTACAATGGTGTTCTCCATGCCGTATTTATCATAGGCATAATTTATTCCTTCAACTAGGCGCTCTCCGGTCATTCTGAATATATCCTTATAGCCTTTGATCTTAAACTGAGGGAAAATTTCTTTTTCTTTCCGAATAAGTTCTCGCAGCTGCGTAGCATTATGCAGAATACCCGATTGCTTTTCTTGCCTTACTACATCTGTTAATTCGTAGCTGAACACTTCAAGTCCAAATTGCGAATTAAGCACCTCCTTTACCAATGCCGGACTCGTATCCGAGCCAACAGGAGGAAGTTGTGCCGTATCGCCAACCAGCATAAGCTTACAGTTTTTACCATTATATACATAACTGACCAAATCCTGTAAAAGACTGCGTCTGTTATAATCATGTGCCTCATCTGCAATCATGGATGCCTCATCCACAATAAAAAGAGTGTTCTCCATGAGATTATCCCCCAGCACAAAGTTCATCTCTGGGCTCGCTGCTTCCTTTTTACGGTATATTTTTTTATGGATGGTAAATGCCTTGCGACCTGAATAATTACTAATCACCTTGGCCGCACGACCGGTAGGTGCTAATAACACTGATTTTAGCTTAACTTGCGGAAGTACTTTGACCAATGCACTGATCAGTGTAGTTTTTCCGGTACCGGCATAACCCTTAAGAATAAAGCAGGAATTCACATTGCTTGAAAGGACAAACTTCTGCAACAATGAAAAAACCTCTCTTTGCTGTGAGGTAGGAACATTTCCGAAATTTTGCTCAATCAGATCATGGAAATTCATTGCCGCAAATTGCAAATTCTTAGGCTTATATTTATTGAAAGAAATGAATGGTTTGCAATTAATTGAGCAGCAAACAGAAAGAATTTATAAAATATAGGCGAGAAACTATACTTTTGTGATCGATGATTAAATTACTTCACTTAGTTGACGATGAGTTTCAATCTCAAAATGCCGCAAAATGCGATCTTCTGATCCATATAGGTATTGAATCATTTCAATATGCAATTATTGACAAGGTTAGAGACGAGCTGAAAGCGCTAGTGGAATATGAATTGCCCAATATCTCTAATCAGGGTGATTTAATTCAAGCCATTGAAAATTTGTCAGAATGTAACAAAGAATTTAAGTATTCATTTAGCAAGATCAAAATATCCATTGATAGCTACCAGTTCACGTTTATTCCCGACGAGTTTTACCAAACTGGCAATGATGAAGAATATGCAAAATTCATTACCACTAATCATGAAGCTGTCATTCTTTGCAACCCTATACCTGCTGCAAAGATCAAAAATATTATTGCGATCCATTCAGATTTACACCTGGCGCTCAACAGAATTTTTCAGCAGCCTAAAATTTATGGACAGGCCAGCAGTTTTATTCAGGGTATACTAAAACCTTTTAAACAGAATACAGAGCCTTCACTTTATATTGATATTCATCAAAAACATGTTCAGTTCGCTTATTTTAAGCAATCTGAATTATCATTTTATAATATATTTGATAGCGTCAATACCATTGAGTTCAACTATTTTATCCTGAACATCATTGAATCTTTGAAAGTAGATCTTGATCATACTTCCATTATTTTATCCGGACAGGTAATGGAAAAAGATGAACTTTATCAGCGGATTGAAAAATATTTTAAAGACATTAAATTTGCTGACAGCAGACTGATTATTAAGCATCCTGAACTATTTGACGAAGTATCTTCTCAGACATTTTTCGCCCTTCTTACACTTGACCAATGCGAATAATAGGTGGACGTTTAAAAGGTCTTCGCTTAAATCCTCCTGCTAATTTACCTGTCAGACCTACCACAGACCAAGCAAAAGAAGCACTATTCAACATTCTTTACAATCAGTTCAATTTTGAAAATTTAAAGGTATTGGATCTTTTTAGCGGAACTGGAAATATTTCATTAGAATTTGCATCACGCGGTGTTCCTGAGATATGTTCAGTAGACCGTGATTTTGGATGCATAAATTACCTGAAATCACTGATCAAACAATACGCACTCAGTACCATTAAGCCTGTTAAATCAGATGTATTTAACTACCTGGAACTAGAAACAGACAAATTTGATCTGATCTTTGCTGATCCTCCGTATGACCTTCCTCAAATTAACACGATTGCTGCAAAAGTATTAGACCGCAACCTGCTACAGCCGGAGGGCTATTTGATCATTGAGCATCCAAGTTTGAAAAAATTAGATAACCACCCACTATTCCTTGAACAAAGAAAATATGGTTCTTCGTCATTCAGCTTCTTTGGAAAAAATGCACTATAAATTGAAACAAGGTGTCATCATTTATAGTTAACTTTATTTTATTGATTTAGAGCAGTGCAGAATCTGAATAGTTAATTATTTTAGCCCAAACAAACATTATTTATTTTAAGGGAATCTTTAATCAAATTATAAACAAATGAAAATCGCTCTTTTCCCTGGATCATTTGACCCGGTTACCAAAGCTCATGTTGACATATTAAAACGCGCTCTTCCTTTATTTGATAAGGTTATTATTGGAATAGGCTTAAACAGCACTAAGGCCGCCTATCTGACCCTAGAAAAAAGAAAAGAAATGCTAAGGGCTGTTTTTGCTGACGAGCCCAAAGTTGAGGTACAAACTTACGAGGG
>CAMDQV010000318.1 GCA_945906015.1 Pedobacter schmidteae
TGACAAACCAGTTGGCTCTGTGATTGTGGTCTTAATTCCATCAATACCTGATATTTTCTTTGAAATGGTATCTAACCAGGATAACCATTTTTTCCAGTCGCCGGCGTGATCGCGTTTTACCCAATCTTCAACAGCCGCCATCATCCCGATCATTTCTTCACGTCCTACTTTATTATCTCGTCCCGGACCATGATGCGGGGCACTGGCCTGCCAGGCCGACATCAAAATAGACTTATCGCCGAGCATAAGTCCGGCACACTGCGGACCACAAATTGCTTTTCCGCCACTATATGCCACCAAATTAGCCCCCCTTTTAAAATGAACAGGTGGGATAGTTAAGTTTTGAGCGGCAACATCGATCAAGACTGGAATATTTTTCGGCTTTGCAATTGCAGCGATAGCCTCTAATGAAAGTGGCTGTCCAGCTTCAGATTGCGAGCCTGCCGTCAAATAGATCATTGCAGTTTTAGGGTTGATTGCCTTTTCAAGTTCTTCGGGGGTACTCACATGAACAATGGTTACGCCTATATTTCGAATACCATGATCATACGCATTGCGAGAATACCGTGGAATAATCACTTCAGTTTTGTCAAATCCAGTCAGATCAGGAATACGGATCAGCTTTTCAGGGTTACCTCCAGTAACGCAAGCCGCAGTAATATGTTTAAGCCCAGCGGCACATCCGGCAGAAACCATTCCCCATTCTGCACCGGTAAGGTCTGCAAGTCGTTGACCAATAGCATCAGCCAATTCATCATATTGCACAAAATTATGAGCTGCAGCTTCCATTGCCTCACGAACAGCTGGCCGTTCAATTGAACCCCCAATGATTGTGTATGTACCCATGCAATTAATAACGGGTTCTACACCAATCCTGCGAAAGATGTTTGTATCAGCCATAAAAGATGCTTCAGTTACGGGCAAAATATTGACTGAATTAACACTTGCAGCAGTTGCCGCAAGAACAGACTTTTGAGAAAGAATACTCCCCGCTACTGGAAGCAAGGCCAGGCCTTTAATTACATTTCTGCGTTTCATATTAAATATATTTTAGATTTTTTGTTTTTAAATTACTTATTTGCGACCATACTCTTGGCAGAAAGTCCGTTCAGGTCCCAAATTATTTTTCCAGCCCTCACCGTTAGCTCTGCCTCAAACTTGCGATCTCCGTTGATCTTATTATTCCCGGAGTCAACAAAGCCAAATTTCCCTGTGTTAACACTCAATACTGCAATATCTGCAACAGAGCCAACAGACAAATTTCCAAGGTCATCTCTTTTAATAGACTTGGCTGCATTCCAGCTACCGCGAGCAATAATATCTGGTATTCCCATACCCATATTGAGATATTTTGACATCACATTTAACATGGTTTTCATTCCTGAATTCATGCTTGTACGATGCTCGTCAGTACCAAATGAATTTGGCCATAAACCCTGCTTAAATGAAGGAACAGCCTGGTTGAACCAAAATCCACCACCTCCATGTCCAATGTCGAAGAGTACACCTCTTTTTTGAGCTGCCAATACAAAGGGTCTGACTTTGCCCTGTTCATCCACTACGGTCATCCGTTCAGAAACATTTTCGAAAGCATGAGTCATGATATCCCCTGAACGCATCTTATTTAACTGATCCTCCAGAGAATACATTGGGAGATGGCATTCCACAAAAAGTGGCTTATTAACTAATTTAGCCGCTTCAGATGCACGATCAAACGGTGTCCATTCTGTTCCATCATATCTTCCAATACGCACACCCACCAAATTATCTGCATACTTATTGATGGTTTCTGCTGTCTTCTGAACATCCATTTCAGCAATATTTTCCTGGGCTTTGTCATTTGAATAACCAGAGGCTGCAATGCTCAAAAAGGCCAGTACACGGGTCGTGGAATTATCAATAACTTTAGCCTTGAAATCAGGGAAAGTACGCCAGCCTGAAGTTCCTGCATCAACAACTGTTGTTATTCCTGCACGTGGGGCAAAGGCATCAGGCAGCTGACTTGATGTTCCATCAGTAAATCCCGAATTACTGCCGGCATAGACATGCGTATGCATATTGATTAGGCCTGGTGCTACAATTAAACCACTTACATCCACCACTTTTTTGGCAGTACCTGCGGGAATATCAGCAGCAACCCTGAATATTTTGCCTGCGCTAATAGCAACATCCATTTTGCGATCAATGTTGTTTTTTGCATCAATTACATGCCCGCCTTTTAATAATAGATCAATATCCTGCGCCTTAGACTGAAAGGCAAAGACAGAAAATAATAGTCCAATCACCAATGGTACTATAAATACCGATGACAGTAACCTTCTGAAATTTGATAGCTTGTTCATATTGTTATAATTTTATTATTTTATTTAATAAAAATCAATTATTAGGTGCGGGCATTTCCCATTGGGGGGCGCTGATACCATTTAAATCCCAGACAACACGACCGGCTCTGAGCGTCAATTCTGCTTCAAGCTTTTCAGTTCCGCTTATTTTTGTACGCCCAACATCCATATAGCCGAAATTTCCCTTTTTTAAGTTAAAAACTGCAATATCAGCCTCAGAACCAACAGTTAAATGGCCTAAATCGGGTCGTTTAATTACTTGTGCAGGATTCCAGGTTGTTCGTAAAATAACATCCTGAAGACCCATACCCATAGCAAGAAATTTGGACATCACATTAGTCATATCTTTCATGGCGGCATTCATACTCAAATTATAAAGGTCTGTGCTAATTGTATTTGGCATAAAACCTTGTTTCAACGCAGGAATTGCCTGATTGAAGTTGAACGCTCCCGCACCATGGCCTACATCGAAAATAATACCTCTTTTTTGTGCAGCAAACACAAACGGTTTAACCTTTCTGGTTTTTACATCCACAATTGATTCGCGTCCACCGGTAGTCTTAGAAATTGCATGTTCGGAGAAGGTATGGGTAAATATATCACCAGGTCTGAAATGCTCCATAAACAAAGATTCAATTGAATTTGGGGGAGAATGCTCACCGAAATCAACGATAACCGGAACATTTGCGAGCTTACCAGATTCTACCGCTTTGTCTACTGATGTAAAATCACCCCAGTAATGTGCAGATTTAATACCAACTAGGATAGTAGGATGTAATTTTTTAATCATATA
>CAMDQV010000319.1 GCA_945906015.1 Pedobacter schmidteae
GATCTCCTTATGCGGTGGCTAAAATGTACGCCTACTGGATCACCGTGAATTACCGTGAGGCTTATAATATGTATGCGCGTAATGGAATTCTATTCAATCATGAAAGTCCGGTTAGGGGTGAAACCTTTGTAACCCGTAAAATAACCAGAGCGGCTGCTAAAATCGCATTGGGACTTCAAACTTGTTTGTATTTAGGTAATTTATCTGCCCAGCGCGACTGGGGTCATGCCAAAGATTATGTGGAGGCTATGTGGTTGATCCTACAGCAAGAAAAGCCAGAAGATTTTGTAATTGCAACTGGAGTAACAACAACAGTGCGCGACTTTGTAAAATTGAGCTTTGCAGAATTAGGCATCGAGGTTGAATTCAGTGGTAAAGATGAACATGAAAAAGGAGTGATTATTGATATTGACGAAGATAAAGCTGAAAGCTTAAAGCTTAAAGTTGAAAGCCTAAAGCCAGGAACTACCATAGTTAAAGTAGATCCGAAATACTTTAGACCTACAGAAGTAGACTTATTAATAGGCGATCCTACTAAATCAAACACTAAACTAGGCTGGAAACCAAAATATGATCTACCTGCCCTAGTTAAAGAAATGGTCTTATCTGATCTTCAGCTAATGAAAAAAGATGAGTACCTAAAAGAGGGTGGTTTTGGAACGATGAATTATTTTGAGTAGTAGCCATTGCGAGTTAATAATACCTATTTCAGGACAAGACAAATTTTTCTAGGCGTCTAGTGTCTCCCGCTGGCGGGAGAATAAAAGAGGGTGGTTGCCTTTGATAAGAACAGAAATCGTTAACCTAGTCGTCATTTCGAGTGAGCAGACAAAAGTATTGACCTTAAAACAAATTTAACGCGACGAGAAATCTGTTGAGTTAAACAACAATTTCGATTGAAAAAATACCCTTTACTGAACAGATTTCTCCACCTCTAAAAATGCTTTTCAATAGAAAAATACTTACGGTGTTCGAAATGACGTGAATAAAGCCGTCCTATTTAAATTAACGTTTAGGTAATCACTAATGAGCAGCGCAAAAATATCCATTCGTTTTTTTGACGATCGTGAGGTGCGAGCAGTTTGGGACGAAGAAAATGCCAAATGGTGTTTTTCGGTGTTGGATATAGTAGGCGTGCTTACCGATCAAAACGATTATTCAAAAAATCGCAACTATTGGAAATATCTTAAAGCCAAATTAAAGAAAGAAAACAGCCAAGTGGTTAGTGCCACTACCCAGTTGAAATTTATTGCTCCAGACGGTAAAAAGCGTTTATCCGATATGCTCGATTATCAGGGCATAATTGCATTAGGCAAAGAGTTCCCAAGTAAAAAGGCAAACCGATTTATTGAATGGTTTACCTACAGTGAAGAAAGCATAGATGGGAAAAGCAAGACAAAAGCTTATGCCCTGTTTGAAAGTTCTTTTATTGACAATATTGAGGTTGGCACTTCTAATGGCTTGCAACAAATACACGCATATTTGTTTGGAGGCTTGTACGATTTTGCAGGACAAATCAGACAAAAAAACATTTCAAAAGGCGGTTTTCAATTTGCTGTTTCACGCTTCTTGGGCGAAACATTAAAGCAAATAGAAGCAATGCCCGAAACCACATTTGACGAAATTGTTGAAAAATATATTGAAATGAACATTGCTCATCCATTTATGGAAGGTAATGGTAGAAGTATGAGAGTATGGCTAGATTTGATGCTTAAAAAAGGTATCAAAAAATGTGTGGACTGGAGTGAAATAAAAAAAGCTGATTATATGAATGCGATGATGCTAAGTCCAGCGAATAGCAGCGTTCTAAAAAATCTGCTTAAGAATGCTTTGACCAACAAAATCAATGACCGCGAAATGTTTATGAAAGGAATTGACTATTCTTATTATTATGAGGAAAATGATTGAGGGAAGGAATGAAGGGTATCACAATAAACACTTCGTCATTTCGTTTCAAAAAATACGCCTTACTGAACAGATTTTTCCACCTGTAAAAATGTATTTCAATAGAAAAATACTTAAGGTGTTCGAAATGACGGAGTATAAATATCACTCTGTATCCTTATTGTAGAACAAAGAAGAAAATTTGTAAATTCAACAATGAATTACATTGACATCGTCAAGCAAATAGTTTTAAAGCACGTACCAAAGAATGAATTTGCCGTATTTCTTTTTGGAAGCCGGGCAGTAGGTAATGCAAATTCTTTATCAGATATTGATATTGGAATTCTAGGAACTAAACCATTACCAACTCTAATCATGGCAAATCTAGATTCAGATCTGGAAGAGAGTATCGTTCCTTTTAAAATTGATCTGATTGATTTTTATCAGGTGGATAAAGCTTTTAAAAATGAAGCCTTAAGTAGTATTCAAATATGGAATTGTCCGAAAAATATAAAATTGAATTAATTAATCTTCAAAAAGCGGTTTCATCTTTTGAATCTGCATTAAATGCTTCATTTGAAAATCTGGATAGCATTGGTAATGATTTAATTAAAAATGGCAGGATACAAAAATTCGAGTACTGTGCTGAGCTTGCCTGGAAATTAAGTAAAATGTATTTGGAACTTTCTGAAGGCATTTTGTCTAATTCTCCAAAAGCTGTTTATAAAAGTATGTTTCAGTCAGCGCTAATCACTGAAAATGAATTCCTTACCTTATTTAAGACCATCGAGGATCGTAACCTGTTGAGTCATGTGTATAAAGAAGAAATGTATCAATCGGTATATGAAAATCTTAAATCCCATTTAATAGCATTTAAGATGTTGTTAGGTAAATTAGATAAAATAGATGTGTAATGGAGGTATGACTTCAATAAAGAAATCCTTCAGCTGCGCTTAGAATGCTCATCCCTTACTGTCTTTGCGAGGGAGGCACGACCGCGGCAATCTCAACAACGTTTAATCTAAACTTCGTAACGGATAAAAGTATCAACCTTGAAACAAATTTAATGCGACGAGAAATCTGTTGAGTGCAACTTGGATTTCATGCTGATTAAAAGGTTATTTTATGACAAGGCACACTAAGTTTTGGATAATTTCATTCCGCTCATAGCCGCGGGGGCCTAGTTCTTTTTCTGTAGCAAAAAAGAACCAAAATGCTACCGCTGCGCCTGATGCTATGAAAGTCAGTGGG
>CAMDQV010000320.1 GCA_945906015.1 Pedobacter schmidteae
CAAAAGAATGCTAAAAAAAGAGGTGGTCTGATATGGACCACCTCTTTTTCTGTTTTCTGTTTTCTGTTATCAGTTATCAGTTGTCTGAGGTCTGAAGTCGTAGTTATGAAGTAGGAGGTATGAGGTCTGAAAAAAGCAGAAAATTTCAATTAGCACTAAACAGTCTTTACACGATAGCTATCGGGTCTTTGATCCTGGTTCTTGGCTCCAGTTGTCAGTTGGTTAGTTGGTTGGTTAGTTAGTTAGTTAGGATTCAATACTCAATGGGCTTTCAGCTTTGAGCTTTCCGCTTTCCGCTTTCCCCTTTCAGCTTTGGACTTTCCCCTTTCCGCTCCACCAAGAATCTTTATAAACTTAATAAATCAAAGCTTCGCGTGTATTTCAGTGTCATGCTCCGGGTATCTAGCAGATCAAATAAATCTTTATCTTTTACGATATTTACTACCACAAACAAACCATTATTGGCATTTTGAAGCCAGCCAAATCGTGCATTTACAGAAGTAATTCTTGACCTGTTATTGTATTGAACTAAACTCTGAACAAACATACGTGGGGTAAAAGAGTACGCTAAACGATTCCCAAGTATAATGGCTTTTAATGCCCCATTTGGCATATTTAATATATTGTAATTTACAATAATGGAAGAATTTAACTTGTCTCCAAGTCTGGCTTTTACAGTTGCCGTTGTTGCTATCCGATCTCCTCCAAAATATCCTCCTATAATAGTTCGGGCATTCAATGAAACTGCTTTGTTTTGATTGGTCATCACAAGCACTTGCGCCTCATTGTGATTGTATGTTGATTTGGGAACTAAAACGCCTGATAAATTAAAATCTTGCAAAACTCCTTCAGTCGTATAATTGATTCCTGTATGAATTTCAAGGCCACTTTTCCAAACCCAATGATTGTCGATATGGAGGTAACTGGTAACTAAATTTCCTTTAAAATCAGAATATTGTCTATAAGAGATATGAGGCCTAAGTTCTAATAAATTCAATAAATTATTCGGTCTCCATCTATGTTGTATAAAAAATTCAGGTTTCCTGAAAGCACTCCTTTGAAGAAAGCCTACCTCGGGGTTAAATCCTTCACCAAGTTCAGTATAAGCAGCTCTGAGTTCCCATCTTTGCCAATTATAACTGAATTGAAGTTTATATGAATGATCAGAATCGCTAATTCCGGGTGTTGCACTTTTAGCTAAAAAACCGGTGATTTGTGCCTTTTGGCCAAGACCCCATTTTCCATCAAGCGCCATCACGTGATTGTAATCATCATTTCGTTCGCCCATTCCTGTCCTGTTTATGAATGCCCCTCCAATAGATGATCTACTTTTTGGAAAATCGTGGTTTACCCTGGCCATGTTATAGCTATTCTTATCAATGCCTAGGCTTTGAACATCGTCTGTAAACATGCTTAATAATCCCACATTGGTTTGCCCTATTTTACCTGAAACCCGGCCTCCACCAGTGATTGGTATAATATTCCCTTTCCCACTAATACCAATCTTGCGACTAAAAAATAAATCTACCTCGCCCGGACTGCCCACTGCAAATTGTCCTGCATTTTCTAGAAAAAATGGCCTCTTTTCTGGAAAAAATAAATTGAACCGATCCAAATTAACTTGCTCATCATCTACTTCAACCTGAGCAAAATCAGTGTTATAGGTTAAGTCGGCGGTCAAACTGGGTGTTAGGCTATATTTCAAATCCATGCCGGCCTCAAAATTTTTGTCCGTTTTATTAGGCACTATAGCCTTATTGTTTACTACCTGAGTAAGTGCATATGGAAATATTTTGAAATTGCCGGGATTCTGCAGAGATAATCCTTGTAATTTGCCTGCCATTGACAATCTTTTTAAATCAAAACCAATTGGAATGGTTGCCCAGTAAGCAGTTTCTGTAGTTTTGCTGATGTTCCTTTCAAAATTGATACCCCAAACCATATTTTCGCCTGCTGTAAATCTTAGAGATCGCAATGGAATAGCAAACTCTGCACTCCAGCCATAATCTCCAATTTGGGTCTTTACATCCCAGTCAGCATCCCAGTTTAAGTTTATTCCGCCAATTACACCTCCCTGCTGTCGATTGGTATTAAAACTGCCTTTGCCTTCATTGTCAATTTGGGCGTCGTATTCCATACCATTGGCATTGGTTCCGAATAAAAAACCATTTTGAGTATCATTATAAGTGTCCAGAATAAACAGAAAACTATCGTCATCGGTCAGATCAGCATCTCTTCTTGAGTCAGAAACTACTATTGCTTTTGGATCTTTATGATAACAGATAGCCGATACATAAAACATTTTGTCTGTATAAGCAATTCGTATCACTGTTTTTTCGGTGGCAGGAGCACCGACATTAGGTTTGATTTGGGTTAAATCACCAATGGGTTCTATGCTTTCCCAAAATGAATCGCCTATTATTTTACCATCTACGATCGGGGCTTGATTAGATAATTTGGCTTGAACAGTAGGACGGTTCGAAATTTGTGGTTGTGTACGGTTTTCTTGAGCTTCAACATAAAATGAAAAAATCATCATTATTGATATTATCCATAGAGATTTATGCTGAAAGTTCATGTCTGAAATAGAATTTTGTTTTATTATTGGAGCTAATGTAGTTTTATTATCAGGTAATCCAAAAAATAGCGCTGGCTGGCGCACGCGTGTCGCGTGTGCCTACCTGCTCGCGTGTGCCTAAAATTATTAATGAATCAATTAATGACTTTAGAAAGCTCAATTTTCTCCATTTTATCTAGTCCTTTAAATTGCACTTCAATTTTCGGGCTTTCATCTCCAGCAAAATCTGAATCGATTAAAATGATATGTGCTCCGGGAGCAACGCTTGGAGGTTTATTTTGTAATTTGAAAGATCCTTTAGGTTTGCCATTTTTATCGTATAAACGGATAGTTTCTGTACCATCACAAACCAGGCTTTCACCAAAAGCTAATTCAATTGGGAATAAAAGTTCCTTATACTTGTCAATTTGCATTTTTATATTTTTCACACTACCCGTTTCGCCTGTAATCTGCATTCTGAATTGTAAAGGCTGCTCTTTCCATGGGTACTGCAAATTCCATGTGGTATGAGTAGGTTCGCCCGGTTGACGCTCAAATTTTTCTCTGG
>CAMDQV010000321.1 GCA_945906015.1 Pedobacter schmidteae
TTTTTTTTGTGGTCCCGGCGGGAATCGAACCCACATCTAAAGTTTAGGAAACTTCTATTCTATCCGTTGAACTACGGGACCAATTATTTTATTCTTCTATTCTATCTACGCCCAAAACTGACAACCGACAACTGATAACTGACAACTGACAACCGATAACCATTACCTACCTCACCACACTGCCATTCTTCACGCCTGCTGGAGGCGCCACAAAACTAAGATTTCCATCCAAACTTTCAGACATCAGTATCATCCCTTGAGATAAAATTCCTTTGATCTCTCTTGGCTCGAGGTTTATTAAGACAGAAACCTGCTTACCTATAATCTGCTCAGGCTCATAATATTCTGCAATACCTGAAACAATAGTCCGCTGATCCAATCCAGTATCGATCTTTAGTTTCAGTAACTTTTTAGTTTTTGCAACTTTTTCTGCCTCCAAGATAGTCCCGATTCGGATATCCATAGCAGAAAACTGCTCAAAACTGACATTGGATTTTGCCTCTTCAGCTTTCATTACCGCTTGTTCGTTCATGATCTTACTATCCATTAATTTTTGAATTTGGGCGTCAATTTCGGAATCCTCGATCTTTTCAAATAACAAAGCCGCTTCATTAAGTTGGTGTCCAATTGGAAGCAAATTCAAGGTTCCAGCTTTATCCCAATCTTGAACCTCTAAATTGAGCATATTGAATAATTTTTCAGAGCTAAAGGGCAAAAAAGGCTGAGCAAGAATAGCAAGATTAGAAGCTATTTGCAAACCAATATTCAATATTGTTTTAACCCGCTCTTCGTCTGTTTTGATCAGCTTCCATGGCTCGGCATCAGCAAGATATTTATTGCCCAATCGTGCAAGGTTCATAAACTCAGATAAAGCTTCTCTGAAACGGTATTGTTCAATAGATGCTGCTATTTTTGAAGGAAAGTCTTTCAACTCCTCCATCACTTTAAGATCAGAGTCCAAAAAATCAGACCCCATCACCACTTGTCCGTCAAAATACTTATGCGATAATACCAAAACCCTGTTCACAAAATTGCCAAAAATGGCAACGAGCTCATTATTATTTCTTGCCTGAAAATCTTTCCAGGTAAAATCATTATCCTTAGTTTCAGGAGCAGTAGCAGTTAAAACATACCGCAATACATCCTGCTTACCTGAAAAATCTTGAAGATATTCATGCAACCAAACAGCCCAGTTTCTAGAGGTTGAGATCTTATCCCCTTCCAGGTTCAAAAATTCATTTGCCGGTACATTATCTGCAAGCTGGTACTGCCCATGGGCCATTAACATAGCCGGAAATATGATACAATGAAATACAATATTATCCTTGCCTATAAAATGAACAAGTTTTGTATCTTCTGCATACCAGTATTTTTCCCAATTATCTTTTGGTTTTAGGCTTTCATTGAGATAATAATCTGCTTTCTTTGCAGCACTTAAGTCTGGATTACAAAGATCTTTGGTGCCGGATATATACCCAATGGGCGCATCAAACCAAACGTAAAGTACTTTTCCATCGGCACCTTTAACCGGTACCTTAACGCCCCATTCAAGGTCACGTGTCATTGCACGCGGATTTAAACCACCGCTAAGCCATGATTTACACTGGCCATACACATTGGGCTTCCAATCGGTATGTAAATCAATATAGGCCTCTATTTGAGGCTGTATGGTATCTAGGGGAAGGAACCAGTTTTTTGTTTTCTTCAGTACAGGCTTTGCACCTGAAAGCGTAGATCGCGGATTGATTAGTTCTGTTGGACTTAAAGAAGATCCGCATTTTTCGCACTGATCGCCATAAGCTTCTTCATTTCCGCATTTAGGGCAGGTTCCAATAATATAACGGTCAGCTAAAAATTGCCCTGCATGTTCATCAAAATACTGCTCTGTTTCTTCTTCATTAAAAACACCTTTGTCATACAGTGTTTTAAAAAAACCAGAAGCTGTATCATGATGGGTTTGTGAAGATGTTCTATGGTAAATATTAAAGGAAATACCAAAATCTTTAAACGAATCGCCAATGATGGTATGGTACTTATCTACAACCTCTTGCGGGCTTACTCCTTCATTTCTGGCCTTAAGCGTTATGGGAACTCCATGCTCATCAGAGCCACTTACAAAAATAACATCCTTAGCCCTTGATCTGAGAAATCTGACATAGATATCCGCAGGAATATAAACACCTGCTAAATGTCCAATATGTACCGGACCATTGGTGTAAGGGAGTGCTGCAGTAACTGTATATCTTATGAATTTATCGTTTCCCAAAATTTTACTATTAAATAATTTTTTCTTTTGCAAAGATAACGGCTAATGTGCTAATTTGCTAATAGCATAAATAGTCAATTTGTTTTAAAGCAATTTGTAAATTTATACTTTATAAAGTATAGGAATAATCACGTATTATCCCACCATTTAACGGTTAATAACCTTATTATTAAAATCAATACATTGACAAATAATCAGAATAGTACGTATCATACGCCTCCCTATTTAACCATTGGTGATACAGTAGCCATTACCTGCCCGGCCAAAAAACTACCCCGTGATATTTTAGATGCAGTTACACTTCTAGAATCATGGGGCCTGAATGTTGTTCTGGGTGAAACCGTAAATGCATCATGGTATCAGTTTGCGGGTACCGATGAGCTCAGGGCATCTGATATGCAGCGATTTTTGGATGATACTAACATTAAAGCAATTTTCGCGGCACGCGGTGGATATGGAACCATACGGATAATTGATCGTTTAGATTTTTCAAGTTTCAGAAATCAGCCGAAATGGATCATTGGCTTTAGCGATATCACCGTACTACATAGCCATATTCAGGCAGTGTACAAAACAGAAAGTATACATGGTCAAATGCCCCTGACCATAGCAGATGGGTCAAGTGTTTCATTACAAACTTTAAGAAAAGCCTTGTTTAATGAAGCCCTTGATTACACTTATATAAGCGCAATCAAGAACAGATCAGGTAAAGCCAATGCTGTATTAATGGGAGGTAACTTAACACTCATGGTGATGATGACTGGTTCAGTTTCCGAACAAGACTATTCAGGGAAGATTCTTTTTCTAGAAGATGTTGG
>CAMDQV010000322.1 GCA_945906015.1 Pedobacter schmidteae
TAAATAAAAAATTGAGTTTCGATGTCCAGATTTCCCTGCTTCATCACTCAAGAATCAATATTCTAACGCGAAAAACAAATCTCATGCAAACATTAGGAAAAAAGATCCGCCTGCTAAGGCATCAAAAAAGTTGGAGCCAGGAAGACGTATCTAAACAGCTAGGAATTTCTATTCCGGCATTTTCAAAAATTGAAACTGGAATTACTGATATCAACTTGTCCAGATTAGAGCAAATAGCGAAATTGTTTGAACTAACTGTAGTTCAATTGCTTAGCACCCATGGTGACGAAGATCAGGAGACTTATAACATGGAAGTTAATAATCTTAACCTGAAGCTTCATGAGCGTGAAAGTGAACTTATTGATCTACAGAAGAAACTTATTGACTTGTATGAGGTAAGAAAATATTAAACTAAACAAGGGCTTTCATTTGAAGGTCCTTTTTTATTGGAATAGTTTTCTTAATGTAACATGTTTTTTTCCAAGTGTTGCACCTGTTGCTTCATGGATGGATAACATTTTATCATTGAAATCGCCTACCCAGGATAATTCCATTTCTTCGTACTGATTCAATGGAATAACATATTCTTTGATTTTTATAAATAGGGCAGATTCTAAGCCAAATTTTTGAAATGCCTTTTTAGTCCCCATAACAACCGCACGCATTCTGTTTACTCCTTTCCACCGGTAGTATAGAAACTTCAATTTTTCAATCAGACCAAGTTTTCCATTAAAGCTTTTGATCATTTGGTTTGCATCCGGTAGAATGACAATTACTGATGCCGGCTCTTTATTCACATAAGCAAACCAGATTAGTTTTTCATCCATGACTGTTTTCATTTTATTGAAACTTTCAAGAATACCATGAGTTTCAAGAGGAACAAAATTTTCGAAATCCTGCCAGGCATCATTATAGATCTCTGCAAAGTCTTTCGCAAATTGTTCCAGTTTCCCAACTTCTAAATGCCTAAAAGTATAGCCTGGTTTATTGGCAACCCATTGAGCAATCTTTGTAAAACGCTCTGGGAATGGCTTTTTTGCCTCCAGATGATTCGTGATCTGCTCATAAAGAACAGTGAATCCATAATCTTCAAATAGTTTTTTATAATAGGAGTGATGATAGTTCATACCATAAGATGGAGTAGTGAACCCCTCAATTAATAGCCCCCAGAAGCTGTCATTCTCGCCAAAGTTGATGGGCCCATCCATAGCTTTCATTCCTCTTGCAGCAAGCCAATGTTGTGCGGTATCAAATAATAATGTCGCGGCTTCTGTATTGTCAATACATTCGAAAAAACCTATACCTCCAGTTGCCTGTTTAGGCTGATAGGCTTTTTTTTCATTAATGAATGCTGCAATTCGACCAATCAGTTTTCCATCATCAGATTTTAATACCCATCTGGTGCATGACCCATGACTATGAAAATTATTCAGTTTACGGTCGAAGATTGCTTTTATATCTTTATCAAGGGGACAAACCCAGAACGTATCATTTCTGTAAAGCTCACGTGCTACATCTAAGAATTCGGCAGCCGTTTGGGTATTATCAACTTCTTTTAAAATCATCAGGTTAAAGGGAATTAAACAAAAAAAGCATTCAGAAAACTGAATGCCTGAATAGTTGATTAGGGCTTATTTCATTAAAAATCGTCTTCCTCGTCATCAAAATTATCAAAATCCTCAATATCATCATCGAGCTGGATGTCAAAGTCATCTTCATCATCCAACACTGGACGAGGTGAATCATTCGGATCAGTCAAATTAGTTTGCTTCTTCACAGGGCCTTTAGCAGCTTTCTTGCCTGAACCTTCGCTTTTGCTTGTTTTTTTTGGCGACTTCATCTGTAGAAAATTATGCTTTATTTATGGTGTTTTTATTGAATATAAAATTAATAAGATTTTGAATTTTCAGCTCTTCTTTTTTTATTTTTTATTTAAAGAAACAATCTTTTATTCAGCCTGTTCTCCAATCGTATTATTTTCAGTGATTAGCTCATTTATTTGTGGGAGGTCATTCGTTGAATTAATCCCAAAATAATCCATAAATAGACCGCTGGTGGTATAAAGAAGTGGCTTACCAATAGTTTCGGCCTTTCCACTGATACTGATCAATTCTTTTTCTAAAAGCTTTTGAACCGTATAATCACAATTAACCCCCCTTATCTGTTCAATTTCAAGTTTGGTGATTGGTTGTTTATAGGCAATAATTGATAGGGTTTCGAGTGCCGCTTGACTTAATTTTTTTTTGGATCGTTGTATTTGTAATTGATTGATTCCCCCATAATATTCTTTTTTGGTTAAAAACTGATAGCCACCATTCAGGTGAACAAGCTCTATGGCAAGGTCAAGCTCTAGATATTTTGCACGGATCTGTTCAATCTTTTCAAGAATGATTTCAATTTCAATTGGTTCTTCTAGCAGTTCAGTTAAAACCTGATAGATTTCTTCTGCGGTAATGCTCTTTTCGGAAGAGAAAATTAATGCTTCGATTAGGTTTATTGGTTTTTCAATACTCATAAACAAACATAATACATTGGATTATATTCCTAAAAAATGATTTAAAAATATTTTATTGAATGGCTAAGCTTATTTTCAGCAAGAATCGTGTATATATTGAAGTTTAAAATGACTAATATCATTCTTGATTAAAAAGATATTTATAGCATTTTTTATCCTGAGCTAATACGTTTCTATGTTTGATTCGGATCAGGTATAAAATCAATCCTGATTTTATGGTGACTAAGTTTTAATGAAGTGATAGCAGAGGTGTTACCTAATTTATACAGGTGTTTGGATTACGATTTCAGTACCAGAATTGCCCGTCTGAATCTTTTTAATTCTAATATCCCTGATAATATCCTGCAAATATCTTCAAAAGACATTTTGTATAAACTCCTGGGCTTGAATAAATAAAAAGCAAAAAAAACTTGCCAACAGGAGCAATCGGACTGAGGAAGCAGCAATCAAGACTTTATTTTTCAATTATGCAAGTTTTAGATCAGATTCAAAGAATAATTAAATGAAATTGAATAAAACATTGAACTAATATTAAAATATAAACATGTTTTTTAAAAT
>CAMDQV010000323.1 GCA_945906015.1 Pedobacter schmidteae
CATACAATGGTTATTCAAAGTTAAAGATTTTGAAAACACTCCCTTAGTTTTGACCTAATTCAGTCCACTTTTTGCTGACGATTTACAGAAAAAATAATAATCATAATAATATGGTAAACTTAAGGAAAAGTTGATTTATGAGAATGTACAACCTGAAAGTATACTATAAATCAATCCTTAAGGCAACGCACAGAGTAACCGCGCGCGCGATAGTAGGCGTTCATATCGGCACCGGAACTGCCGAAGTAGAGGTAGCGCGAGTTGGTGCTACTAACCGTACTGCTCCAATAGAGGCCGTAGGACCCAACATTGCCGAGCGAACCATCGCTGTTGCTGCGGCGGCCCGCCATGGGCAATTTAAGCGGAGAGGCAAAAGCCCCTACACTACTATTACTGCTCCAACTTAAGCGCTCAGCGTCCCATTCAGCGTCTGTTGGCAAACGATAACCGCTTGGACATGGGTTGTTTACCCCCAGCCAAAGGTTTGTGTTCTATGGGCTGCGCCAGTCGTATGGGGAGCTGGTGTTAAGTATGAAGTTAGCATTTCCAGGTACATCTGCGCTGCTTAATCCAGCAGTTGTTAATGAAGTTCTGCACTGGTGACCATCGCTACCGCGGCCCCATTGGTATAAATCACCGTAGGAATTTGCATCGGTACTACTTGTGGCTACTTGGCTAGCACCCAAGTTTCTGTCCATCCAAACTTTACCTGTAATTGAGTTGATTACTGATACCACTGTTGTGGCCCCTGATGCGCAAAAGACTGAGCCTGCAGCGTATGATGATGGACTTGTGTATTGAATGCCTTGATAGGCAGGTAGCATAATTTGTGCAGACAAAGTTGTACTAATACTAAGCAGAAAAATTAAGTATTTAATCATAATCTAATTATTGTGTCATATCTCCACTTGTGATTGTATGTCTTCAAACTAAGTAGACTAACTCTTAAGGATTATTCCCCATTTATTCAAACTTAAGTTTAATTCTATGTATTTCAGCATTTTTCTTCTTTCTTGTTTCCATCTTAAATTAAAGGGTTTATGGAAACACTCCCTTAGTTTTGACCTAATTCAGTCCACTTTATGCTGACGATTTACAGCCAAGAAAAAAGGGATACAGTACTAAACCGTATCCCTCTAGATTTTATCCTAATAACGACAAAAGGATAAACAAAGATAGTACTAATACTTGCACGCAAAAGTCTAAAATGTGATACCCTTTGTGATACCCTTTTTATTTTTAGCAAAAAAAATACCTTTTAAAATATATTAAAGGCTATTTACTTAAAAACTATGCGGAGAGGGTGGGATTCGAACCCACGGTACCATTGCTAGTACACGAACTTTCCAAGCTCGCTCGTTCGGCCACTCTGACACCTCTCCAAATTATTGGGCCTTATTTTTACAATTTCTACATCGTGATATCTCGTCTTTTGGACTGACACCTCTCCAATGCTTGCCCTTACCTTTCAGAAGGGATGCAAAAGTATCAAAATTCTGTAAACATTGCAGGCTTTTTGAAATAATAGCGGTTTAGAATCGATTGCCTGGGCCGTTATTGCTGAAATTTCAATATGTTTGCAGAATATATTAAAACCCAAAGATTTCAGGAATTAATGCTGAGTCTCGACGAGATTAAAAAACCCATAGCCGGAGAACTGGACGCTTTTGAAGGGAAGTTCAAAGCTTCCATGCAAAGCTCTGTCCCGCTTCTAGATCGTATAACACACTATATTGTTAAACGCAAAGGCAAGCAGATTCGTCCCATGTTTGTATTCTTTTCTGCCAGTCTATGCGGCGGAATTACCGAAGCTACCTATCGGGGTGCAGCACTCGTAGAATTATTGCATACCGCCACCCTAGTTCATGATGATGTGGTGGATAATTCATACCAAAGGCGAGGTTTCTTTTCTGTGAATGCCTTATGGAAAAACAAGATCGCGGTCTTGGTAGGTGACTTCCTATTATCTAAAGGCTTGCTGCTGTCTATCAACAACGGCGACTTCGGCTTGCTGAAGCTAGTTTCAAATGCGGTGAAGCAAATGAGTGAGGGTGAATTATTACAGATTGAGAAGGCTCGTCGACTGGATATCGATGAAAAGGTTTATTATGAGGTGATCCGCCAAAAGACCGCTTCGCTAATTGCTTCATGCTGTGCATGCGGTGCCGCTTCTGCCGGTGCCAATGATGAGATAGTCGAGAAAATGCGACTTTTTGGCGAAAAGGTAGGCATCGCTTTTCAAATTAAAGATGACCTGTTCGACTTTGGGACTGATGATATTGGGAAACCATTGGGAATTGATATCAAGGAGAAAAAGATTACCTTACCCTTAATTTATGCCTTGAATCAGTCAGGAAGTACTGAAAAGAAGAGAATTATCAATCTGGTTAAGAATCATAATGAGGAATCTGAAAAGGTTTCTGAGATTATCAACTTTGTTCGCAATAGTGGAGGAATGGATTATGCTAGATCTCAGATGGAGATGTATCAAAATGAAGCCTTTGCTATTTTAAATGAATTTCCGGAACTTGAATCACGAAAGGCCCTCGAAAAACTGGTCCGATTTACCACTGAACGTAAAAAATAAAAATGGCTAACGAATACCTATTTTTTGGCAGCTTTTTGCTGTTTATTGTCCTGATGCTTTCTATTGACCTCGGACTATTTAATAAAAAGGCCCATATAGTGAGCATGAAAGAAGCTGCCGTGATGAGCTTTATCTGGGTGAGTTTTGCACTGGGCTTTTACTTTTTACTGATCACGAATGGTGAGATTTTGCATGGAATCAGCAATTTTGCACAGCTGCAGGAGTTTACCACCAGAAATTTTCATAATATCAGGCTTAATCCCAATAATTATGCAGAGAGCCTAACTATCTATAATCAGAATCTGGGATTGGAGTTTATCACAGGTTATATCATTGAATATGCGCTTTCGGTCGATAATATCTTTGTGATGGTGCTGATTTTCACCGCTTTTAATGTGGATGAGAAATACTACCATCGGGTGCTTTTCTGGGGCATTATTGGTGCGGTATTCATGCGTTTTATGTTCATTTTTTTGGGTTCTAC
>CAMDQV010000324.1 GCA_945906015.1 Pedobacter schmidteae
ACCTGTACCTTTGCGTTCACCATTAAAATAACTATCGATTGCCATTACAGCATACCCTTTAGCTATCAATAGTGCTAAAACACCTTGTTCTGTTGATGAATTAGAACCCATGATATTCTCCTTACTGCTGCTATGACCATGTAAACCTAAAACAAGGGGAACCTTACCCTTTACATGTGACGGGATGGCGAGAAAACCTGGAATCCATCCATCTACACCATTGTCAATCATAAACTTTTCAAGAATGTATCCATTCATTTGTTTCTTAAAAACCGTTTGAACATTGAGCTTTTTTGGGCGCGGTGGAATGTCTCCCAATAATTTTTGTAGTGTTTCAGCTACCTGAACACGCTCCTTTTTCCATTTAATAAGTTCTGAGGGGAAATTATAATCGGGATATTCCCATTTTTGATAATACTCAGGAACACCAGCCCATGGAGCCTGTTCTTTCCAAAGAACTTCTTGTGCAAAAACAGAATAATTACCTGTTAAATAAATGAATACAAGTAAAAAGAAATAAAAATACTTTTTCATAGCTATGATATTAATTATTTAATAATCAATGAATAATTATAGTGTTCAAACTACTATGCTTTCCTTGCTTCAGCTATAAGTTTTGAAGAAAGGTCTTTCCCAAGGTATTTATCAATGATACTGTGAACCCCATACAATAAAGGTGTCATCAGTATGGCAACTACAAATTTATAGCTATAATTTACAATACCGATAGCTGCAACCATTTGCCAGCTCCAGTTATATTGCGGATTGATATAGAAGGCAATAAAAATAACGAAGAAGCTATCGATGAACTGCGAAGCAAGCGTTGAACCGGTAGCCCTCAGCCAAAGAAATCGCTCTCCTGTAATTTTCTTAATCCGGTGAAAAATTAGTACATCAACCATCTGTCCAATTAAAAATGCAATGATCGAACCCACTATGATCCACATTCCCTGACCAAAAATCGCACTAAAGGCATTATTCATATTAATTGCTTCCCCATTAACAATTTGATTGACCCAGAAATCAGAAGGTACCAAATTCATAGCAAAGCCAACCACCAAAAATGCATAGGTGATTAGGATAGCAGCCAAAATTGATAAAAAACGAACCTGCTTGATCCCAAAATATTCATTGATGATATCTGTCATAATAAATATCAATGGCCAGGTTACTACACCTGCAGACATGTTGAATGAAAGATCAGGAACACCAAACATATTCATGTCGAATTTTTGGATACCTAATGAACCTTCAACTGTAAAGATTTTAACCCCGATAAACTCTGCAAGAATAGCATTTGCTATTAAAAAAGCCCCAAGAACAAGAAAAAGACGACTTTCTTTGGTTTTATAAGTCATTTGTTTAAGATCTAATAACCGTTCAAAATAATAATTTAATCTGGATATTAATGGAAGATATTAAATCAGGATAGCAGAATTTGTTATTTTAGCTCCATTATGCAAATACAATCCAAATTGCCTGATGTTGGCACTACCATTTTCACAGTCATGTCACAGCTTGCAGTTCAGCACCAGGCTATTAATTTATCGCAGGGTTTTCCGGATTATGAATGTTCTCCAGAACTCATCAAACTAGTAGATCATTACATGCAATCAGGTTACAACCAATATGCACCGATGGCTGGACTTTTATCGCTCAGGGAACGTATTGCAGAAAAACAAGAAAAGCTTCACCATGTTATTTACAATCCCGATACAGAAATAACAATCACTGCTGGAGGAACACAGGCGCTATTTGCTTCAATAGCATGCGTAATCAGACCTGATGATGAGGTAATCATTTTTGAACCTGCTTATGATGCTTATGGCCCTACAGTTACCCTGTTTGGTGGCCGTATCCGGTCAGTTGAACTAAGTGCTCCAAACTATTCGATTGATTGGGTAGAAGTGGGTAAACTGATCAATGATAAAACCCGAATGATCATTTTAAACTATCCCAACAATCCGACGGGAAGAACCCTGGATGAGAATGATATAAAATGCTTAATTAATTTAACTAGAGATACCAATATCCTCCTAATAAGTGACGAGGTATATGAGCACCTTATTTATGACGGAAAACAGCATCTGAGCTTATCTCGCTATCCCGAATTAAGAGAAAGAAGTTTTATTACTGCCTCATTTGGAAAACTTTTGCATGCAACTGGATGGAAGGTTGGTTACTGCCTTGCACCGGAATGGTTAATGAACGAATTTCGAAAAATTCATCAGTTTGAAGTGTTCAGCGTAAACTCATTTGTGCAGTATGCGATATCAGATTTTTTAAAGAATGATCGTAATTACTTGGAAATCAGCGATTTTTTTCAAGTTAAAAAAGATTTTTTTTGTGCCTTAATGAAAGAAACACGCTTCGACCTATTAACATGTCATGGTTCTTATTTCCAATCTGTACAATACAGTAGGATAAGCGATGAAAAAGATACTGATTTAGCAATAAGGATAATAAAGGAATTCGGAGTTGCAGGAATACCGGTCTCTGCATTTTATTCTAAAGGTACAGACTATCATGTACTTCGCTTTTGTTTTGCAAAAAAGAAAGAAACACTTGAAAAAGCCGTTGAATATTTAGTTAAAGTTTAACAGCAACATGCATTATTTATCACTGATGAATACCTAAAAATTACACCTTTTTTTTATTAGTTTTTTGAAAAATATTGACAACAACCTTCAGAATCTGGGTTAAAGAATAATCAAATACTAAATTTTATCAACTCATACCTATGGGCTATTTAAAAATGAATGATCACTAGAGTTTAGTTCATATTTGAAAACTAAGTCTTGTATTTTCAAACCCTTCAACCAGTTTTAAGATTTTATACCCTTTTGTGTTCACAATTAAAAAATTGGACAATTCTAAGATAGGCTTAGGCTAAACTTTCATCTAAAACAATTAATATTTATATAATTAAAATTTAGAAAAAATTAGTTATTGCTGTTTAACTGTTAGTTATTTCTGTTGTGATGAACTAAAATAATAGCTATTTGAAGTATTTAATTAATTAGTTAAGGGTGTTAAGAACTTATAAATGTTGCACCTCATAAACAATTTTT
>CAMDQV010000325.1 GCA_945906015.1 Pedobacter schmidteae
GAATTCCAATTATTTGTGACTCTGAAAAAATAATCCTTACCTGAAAAAATCCCATATTTGCAAAAATTCAGAGCGTTAATAATCCATGAATAAATTTAACCCCGATCTTGGCGAGCAAAGTGAAGTAGAAGTATTTGGTGCCAGGGTTCATAATTTAAAAAATATCGACGTTTCCTTCCCACGAAATAAACTGGTTGTTATAACCGGATTAAGCGGGAGCGGAAAATCATCATTGGCATTTGACACGATATACGCCGAGGGACAGCGCCGGTATATGGAGACTTTCAGCGCCTATTCCCGTCAGTTTCTGGGCGGTATGGAACGTCCGGATGTAGATAAAATCTCTGGATTAAGTCCGGTGATTGCTATTGAACAAAAAACGACTAGCAAAAACCCTCGCTCAACGGTAGGCACCATTACGGAAATCTATGATTTTATGCGCCTACTTTATGCGCGTACAGGTGAAGCCTATTCTTATGTCAGTGGACTTAAAATGGAACGCATGACCGAGGACCAGATCCTAAAAAGCATTCTCGAAAAATTTGAAGGTCAAGCGGTAAACATTCTTGCTCCGGTAGTAAAAGGAAGAAAAGGACATTACCGCGAGTTATTTGAACAGATCCGTAAACAGGGTTATCTTAAAGTGAGGATTGATGGAGAAATTTTAGACCTATCACCTAAAATGCAGCTCGACCGCTATAAAATCCATGATATTGAGATGGTTATTGATAGATTGCTGGTCAGCACCGAAGATAAAAAGCGGCTCTACGATTCTATCCAATCGGCTTTGAAAGTCGCTAAAGGTATTATCAAGATCAGCGATAAAGAAAACAACGAATTTTTCTATAGTAAATATCTGATGGATCCTGTTTCAGGGATATCCTATGATGAGCCTCAGCCCAATACATTCTCATTTAATTCGCCTTATGGTGCTTGTGAACGATGCAGCGGACTAGGATATATTTTTGAGGTGGATCGTGATTCAGTTATCCCAAACCCAAAGCTCAGCATTATGCAGGGAGGTTTGGCACCCCTGGGTGAATACCGTGAAACCTGGGTTTTCCAGATACTGAAGGCTCTTGCTAAAAAATACAACTTCTTACTCTCCACCCCAATAGAAAAAATTCCTGAAGAGCTTATTGAGGTCATTTTAAATGGATCAGAAGATATCATTAGTGTTCCTGTGGAGTACAATAAATGGAATGTACAGAACTATCAGATCTCTTTTGATGGGATCATTAAAATGCTCGAAGAACAGACCGAACGTCGTGGGGATGATGTTGGTGAAGACCTGGAGAATTTTAGAGTTCTTAAAACCTGTCCAGAATGTTTTGGCGCCCGCCTAAAAAAGGAATCACTGCACATCAAGGTCGACGAAAAAAATATCTACGAGCTTGCCTGCATGGATATTGCCAGCCTGAGCAAATGGTTTGAAGGGCTAGAAAGCCGATTAACAGAGCGACAAAATACTATCGCCAGAGAAATATTAAAAGAGATACGCTCCAGAATTGGATTCCTACTAGATGTTGGATTGAATTACCTGACCCTGAACCGTACCGCCAAAACATTATCTGGCGGTGAAGCGCAGCGAATCCGTCTGGCAACACAGATCGGATCGCAATTAGTAAATGTGCTTTATATCTTGGACGAACCCAGTATCGGATTGCATCAACGGGATAATGCCAGATTAATCTCTGCATTGAAAAATCTGCGCGATATCGGAAATACGGTACTCGTTGTGGAGCATGATAAAGATATGATCATGAACGCAGATCATGTAATCGATATGGGCCCGGCAGCGGGTGAGCAAGGTGGTGAAGTTGTTGGGCAAGGTACTCCTGAAGAATTTTCAAAAGCTCAAACATTAACCAACGATTACATCAGCAGAAGAAAAGAGATAGCCATACCTGCCGAAAGAAGAAAAGGTAATGGAAAATCGCTCATCCTGAAAAATGCCAGTGGGAATAACCTTAGGGATGTTTCTGTTGAATTTCCACTAGGAAAACTGATCTGCGTGAGCGGAGTTTCAGGAAGTGGTAAATCTACCCTGATTGCCGAAACTCTCTACCCAATTCTTAACCATCACTTTTTTAGGGCTAAGAAAAAGCCAATGCCCTATAAAAAAATTGAAGGGCTTGAGCATATCGATAAGGTCATAGAAATTGACCAAACCCCCATCGGACGTACTCCCAGATCTAATCCATCAACTTATACCGGTGTTTTTTCAGATATCCGAAACCTCTATGTTATGCTTCCGGAGGCAAAGATCAGAGGTTATAAACCAGGTAGATTTTCATTCAATGTTAAAGGCGGGCGATGCGAAACATGCCAGGGTGCAGGCATGAAGCTCATCGAAATGAATTTTCTTCCGGATGTACAAGTTCCATGCGAAGAATGTAGTGGCAAGCGATATAACCGGGAGACGCTCGAAGTTCGCTACCGCGGAAAATCAATCAGCGATGTATTAGACATGAGCATTGAAGAGGCCGTGGCATTCTTTGAACCTATTCCTGCAATTTACCGTAAAATCAAAACCTTGCAAGAAGTTGGGCTGGGTTATATTCGTCTGGGGCAATCATCCACTACTTTATCAGGAGGTGAGGCACAACGGGTTAAACTAGCCACAGAACTTTCTAAAAAAGATACCGGTAATACGTTCTATATATTGGATGAACCAACCACAGGACTCCATTTTGAAGATATCAATGTACTCTTAGGCGTGCTGAACAAGTTAGTTGACCATGGAAATACTATTCTGGTAATTGAGCATAACTTGGATGTGGTCAAAGTTTCTGATTGGGTGATTGATCTTGGTCCAGAAGGCGGGTCAGGTGGTGGGCAGATCTTATTTGAAGGCACACCTGAAGAGCTTATTAAAGTTAAGGATAGCCATACTGGGCGGTTTTTGGCGATGGAGTTTCATTCCGGATCGAGACCGGAATGACCAATAGATTTAAGGCACATGCGATACGCCTGCGCCAGCACTGACATTATTTAGCCTGACATTATTTTTTTATAAAATAGGACTATATTTGTCTAAATATTTAAAAATAGGACTATATTATTCTTA
>CAMDQV010000326.1 GCA_945906015.1 Pedobacter schmidteae
ATGATGCGGATAAGGATGCGTACTCAGTCATGCAGGCTTTAAGAAAGGCGGATGTGCCCAGCGTTCTCTTTTTCCTTGGAATCCTGGTTGCAATTTCAGCCCTTGAATCTACTCATCAATTACGGGACCTGGCGCAGTGGATGGATGCAAAAATTGGTAACCTGGATGTAATTGTAATTTCTATTGGTCTACTGTCATCCATTGTAGATAACGTCCCTTTAGTTGCCGCCGGAATGGGGATGTATGATATGGCTACTTATCCAACCGATCATTATTTCTGGTCTTTTCTTGCCTATTGTGCAGGTGTGGGAGGCAGTTGTCTGATTATCGGCTCTGCTGCAGGTGTGGCAGCAATGGGAATGGAAAAAATAGATTTTCTCTGGTATTTTAAGAATGTTTCTTGGCTGGCATTAATTGGTTATCTTTCCGGAGCAGGTATATTTATGTTGCAGCATTATGTTTTAAACTTTTAAGTTCCGCGTAGGAGATTTTTTTAAAAGATATTGTCTGATTGTAGGAATCATCGATAGTGGTTATGGTTGAGTAATTCAAAGATCTAAGCATGAAGGTAATTTTGCTATCCATCGTTCTTTTAGCCCTCGCCTTTGCAGGCATTGCTATCAAAATTCTGGTGAAGAAGAATGGTAAATTCTCTGGTACCTGCAGCAGCAATAATCCTTTATTACAAACTGAAGATGGTTCCTGCAGTATTTGTGGGGCAAGTAGGGAACAAAAGTGTAAATCTTAATGTATCTGTTTTATTCTGTTTTTCAGACTTTCGGAGGTATAAGTTTTCCAGGTATTATTCTCATCGTAAATAAAAAAGACTTCTAGGTTCAGGTCTTTATTTTCTTCAAGGAACTGTTTCGACCGATCTAAACCCATCACCATAAAGGCAGTTGCATAAGCATCAGCAGTCATGGTGTCATCTGCAATTACAGTAGCACTGAGTATATTTTGTCTGGCGGGAAAACCGGTACGAGGATCAAGAATATGGGCGAATCTTTTTCCATCTTCTTCATAAAACTTTCTGTAGTTCCCCGAAGTGCATAATGCTCTGTTAGTCAATTCAATGATTGCTTCAAGTTTTCGTTCAGATGAAGTATTTTGAGTCGGCTGATCTATTCCCACTTTCCAGCTTTCAGTATTTTTTTTTCCTTTCGCGATTAGTTCACCGCCCAGTTCTACCAGGTAATTTTCAACCCCCTTTTTATTAAGGTATGATGCCAATACATCTACTGTATATCCCTGTGCAATTGCATTGAAATCAAGCTGTATCTCTTTCTTTTGTTTAATTAATCTGTTCCCATCCAGATTGAGCATTTTATAATCAACATATTGAAGGATACTATCAATCCGGGTACTGTCTATATTTGCCTTTTTGCTAAATCCGAAGCCCCAGGCATTGACCAGAGGACCTACAGTAACATCGAAAAGACCTTCGGTTCTTTGCGATACTTCCATGGATTTATTAAAAACATCCGTAAAATAGGGGTCTACAAGAATGTCAGGTTCATTATTATTGATCCTGGAAATGATTGAAACAGGAACATAGGTAGAAAGTGAACGATCAATATCCTTTAAAATGGAATCTATGGCTTGCTTATGATTTATTGTGTCTTCTGATAAATAGGAGATATGCCAGGTAGTTCCCTGAGCTTCTCCATCAATAGTTATCAGATTATTTTTTTTTGATTGACAAGCTGATATAAGCACTAAGCCGATAAGAATAGGAAAGAGAAATTTTATCATTAATCTTAACCTCCAAAATCATCAAAGGCAATATTTTCAGGGGGTACACCCAAATCATCCAGCATCTTAAATACTGCTGCATTCATCATTGGCGGTCCGCAGATATAATATTCAAGATCCTCAGGCTCAGGATGATTTTTGAGATAGTTTTCGAAGAGTATATTGTGTATAAATCCAGTATAGCCTGTCCAATTATCTTCTGCCAGCGGCTCTGAAAGTGCAATATTATATTGAAAGTTCGGAAATTCTTTTTCTATCGCTCTGAAATGTTCGGTGTAAAAGATCTCTCTTGAGGATCTGCCGCCATACCAGAAACTTACTTTTCTATCCCGTTCTTTCATGGTATGGAAAAGATGAAACAAATGTGAACGAAGTGGAGCCATACCGGCACCTCCACCGATATAGATCATCTCTTTTTTGGTAGGTTTAATATGGAAATCTCCAAAAGGACCAGCAATGGTTATTTTATCTCCGGGTTTACGTGAAAATACAAATGATGAGCAAATTCCAGGGTTTAAATCCATAAACTTTCCTGCCTGTCTGTCGAAAGGAGGGGTAGCAAGCCTGATATTAAGCATGATAATATTCCCTTCAGCCGGATGGTTGGCCATTGAATAGGCGCGAAATATTGGTTCCGGATTTTTCATCTGCAAGTCCCATATTTTGAACTTATCGTAATCATCCTGAAAGCGTTCGTCAATTTTATAGAGATCGCTTTTGAAATCAATATCACAATCCGGTACATCTATCTGAATATAGCATCCTGACTGGAAGTTAAGAAATTCACCTTCAGGTAGTTTGACCACTAACTCCTTAATATACGTAGCGACATTATCATTTGAAACTACTTCGCATTCCCATTTTTTTATACCGAAGATCTCCTCAGGGATTTTAATTACCATATCCTGTTTCACTTTCACCTGACAGCCTAATCTCCAGTTATCCTGTTGCTGCTTTCTTGTGAAATAGGGTGTTTCTGTACTTAATATGGTTCCACCACCTGATAACACCTGGCATCTGCACATTGCACAGGTTCCACCACCTCCGCATGCTGAAGGCAGGAAAATTTTCTTGTTGGATAAGGTTGTTAATAAGCTGGATCCGGCTTCTGTTTCAATATCTTCCTCTCCGTTTATGGTGATTTTAACAAGTCCTGAAGGCATCAACTTTGCTTTTGCTAGCAGGATTATATAAACCAGTAATAAATTGAATAATAAAAAGATAACGATACTTGAAATGATTGTAGTGGTTTCGGGACTTATACTCATCAGGTTCATCGTATTTATATTTTAATTCCCATAAAACTCATAA
>CAMDQV010000327.1 GCA_945906015.1 Pedobacter schmidteae
CGGATAGGGATCTGAAATTTATCATAACTAACCTTTACAACTAGATCGGCTGAAGTTTTTATCTCTGGTAATACTTTAAGTACAGCTTCCGAAAGAACCAAGCCTTTCTTTTCGGCAAATTCAAAACTCCTTATCCCCTGCATAAAAGCACCAACTGCAGAAAGTTCAGCCTGATAACCCACTTTTGCATCGCCCTGTGCCGATTGGAAATAACCTACAACAACTCCTTTAGTTAATTTTTCCTTAATTCCTTTGATTGAGAAATAGGGCCAGTCTTCTGTGAATTGCAAGTTGTGTAAATCCAGAGCTGAAGGATGACAGCCATAATTGAAGAATACGCCAAGCAGCTTTCCTTGAGCATTCTCAACCTTAATTACAGCAAACTCAGGATCAGGAGGAACCCCTCCATGCTCCATTCTCCTGTCGTTCATGGCCATTCCAAAAACTTCTGCTGAACCAACACCAATTTTACCTGGCACTCTACTTTTCCAAGCATTTACTGCACTTTGAACAGTTCTGCTGATGAAAAACTTAATATAATTATCCTCCAAATTTCCCATTACCGGACCAGAGTGGGTATGAGTAGAAGAAACAATTACATTTTTAAAAGGAATACCAGTCTCTTTATACACCCCAGTACGAATTTGATCCATAACCAGTTCAGACATGTTTACCACAGCAACTGTAATCATCGCTGAACTTGTTCCATCTTCACCTTGTACAACCAGGCTGCGAGCATAAAGATCATCATGTACTCCTGTAGAAGTATTTGCTCCTCTATCATAACCGGCCATTCGAACCCCAATTGGATTGGGAGGAGTAATAATAGTCTCAGCAACACCGACCTTGATTTGAGCAGTAACATGAATTGAAACTAAAATTATCAGTATAGCAGATATGATGCAGGCCTTCCTTAAAAAATAATGTTTCATTGGAGTACTATTAATCCGTTTATAAAATCCATTTTTAAAAAGCTAATATAGAGTGCTCTTCCAGCTGCCAAATGCGATAAATTGCTGAATCAGATAAAAATCAGAGTAAAAAATGGGGAAGATTCCTTCACCATTTACTATCATTTTGTTTTTGTCTCAAATTCAGACACTTTGATGATTGGAGGATTATTATATTTAACTCCTTCATCCTCAACATATTTAACAAAATCTTTTTCATTGTTATTTACTTCACCAAAACTCCAAGCACCGAAAATCATATATTCGTAAGTAAGGTCAGGAGTTACAGGCATTTTAAAAACATGGTTACCTCCAAAATTCTTAATCGATTTGTATTCTGGCTTATATTTATCGCGTACAACCAAACCGATCCCTTGCCACGGCACTCTTAAAACCTCTTCGCCGATATCTTCATCAGGGATTCTTGCCTCAACATCTTTACCCATTGATATGGCTATTCCTTTTTTGTTTACGGAAGTATATTCATTCATGATCTTTCTAATCCCGGCTCCAAAATTTACTTCGGCATTGGGAGGCAGGAACTTATTGAATTTAGTTTCCACAATACTCCAGCTTTTACCTGCCATAGCTGTATAGAACTGATCTAGTTCATAGAAACCCTTACCTGAATTCCAATTAGTGGTAGTTACTTTGATCATACTACGTAGTGGCCCATTATAAACCACATCAAAGGTATAACGGGTATCATCAAATGGACCTTTATTCTTAAACGGAGAATGATAAGCACGTGAAGGATTCTCCATATCAGTTGGATTTTCAAACACCGCCATCCCACCAGCACCGAAAGTACTAGCCACTGTCATAATATCAGTACCCATTTCCCATGGCATATAATACCCAGACTTATTGGTAGAATATTCATAATAAGCTGTAAGCATAGGGGCTCTTTTACCATGAAGATCTACATCATGCGGATACCATAATTTCCATCCCATTTGTTTCGACTCCCATAATGGAACTGTATGGCGGCCGTAGTTTGCAATGGCTGCATGTACCTCATGCTCATACATGCCTCGCTCATAATGATCAATATAGATATAGAAATCTCTTGATTCTCTTGCTTTAAGATCTGTCATAAAGAATATTTCATCCCAAATGCCATCTTTATCCTTATCATCAACCTGAAGCTCCACATAATGACCATTCGTTTCTTTTCTTCTTACATAACCACTATTCTTTTTCAATTCTTCCATTGTAGGTTCAGGATCTGATGGACCATTAGGGTCAACAACTCCTATCCACCTTTCCGGAATATTCTGAAATGGTAGGCTTTTACGCTGTACTGCAATTGGGGCCCCTTTTAATGGGATGGCCAAAGGGTTAGTAACATTGATCTTAATCCGCCTTGTAGGGGCATAATCTTTTCCTTCTGTATACCACCCTGAATTAGATTGGGCATAGGCAATTCCCGCTGATAACATGATCAAAATCAATATTGTGATCTTCTTTTTAAATTTTAAAAACATAGTCAAATTGTTATAGTGTATTCTATTTAATCTTGTGTAAATGATTTCATTTATTGTACGTCTATTCTTCTAATGAACTCATCAAACACCAGGAAACTAATTTCCACACAATCCAGTGGCACTTTATCTGCTGTATCGTCTGGACGATGATAAACAGGCAAGGTCTTTTCATCATAGCCTCTACTATTGGCATGTAATGCTTTAGCACCTGATGTTCGAAAAGGTAATGAATCCATTACATAGCCATCACTTTCATCAAAAATAGGCTTTGCATCAATATTCAAATCTTTATGAATTTTGTGAATCAGATCTTTTACATCCTGATCTTTTGAAGATATCCATAAATTAGGGCCATAGGTAAGGGAATCAAAATTTATAACATGTCTTATATCCTTTATTGTGTGATCATCAATGCGGCCTTTGGCATAATGATAGGCTCCTTCATAAACATATTCTTCTGAATCGGATGCAATAAAAGTGAGTGTATGCTTATTTTCTCTTCCAGATGCAGCATGTGCCAGCATGAGCATCGCAATAACAGAAGATGTATTATCATTTGCACCAGGGGTATTAAAAATGGTATCTAAATGGGCAAT
>CAMDQV010000328.1 GCA_945906015.1 Pedobacter schmidteae
ATATGATACTCAGGATGCTTACTAAAATAGTTTTTATCCCCAGAAACGGTCATTTGATCTACCGGTAACCATGCATTGCGTGGTTCACCTAGATGCCCTACCAGGGTCTTGCCGCTTTTTTCGATGTAATCAATTACTGGATCAAATCTTGGATCATCAATCATCACAAATTTCCCGTCCTTGTCGCGAAGCTCCATGCCAACATTCTTCCAAACCTTCACCCCTATCGCTCCATTATCAAATGAACCTTTCAGATAAGCAAGTGTTTGTGGCAACCATTTATCAGTTCCCCAATCTGCTACTGTAAAGGTAGTAGCCCAAGCAACCTGCTCAGGATAAGCCTTAACCACCCTAAAAGCTACATCCTGCTGATGCTCAACGGTTGGGTAACTTGAAGGATTTACATTTAACGCCAGCAGCCTGAAATTATCTTCTTTAGCCAGATCAATAAAAGTAGTATCGAATGCATTGATATGCGTATGGGTATCATATTTCTCTACCTTCCTAAAATCCTCCATGGAATAATAAGTGGTATCAGCACCATTTGCGTCAGAAGAAGTTTTGCCCGATTGAGAACAATTCTGCATGAACAGAGCAAGTGCCAGCATGCCAGCATTGCGTGAATTTGAAAGTAATTTCATAATCAATTATATAGTCTAAATTTTTATAAATAATTTTTTCTTGTACATCCAGTAAAGAATCAGCCATTCGAAGAATAGAACCAATCCGCCACTAATTAAGGTAGCATAAGCCGGTCCGAGAATCTGATCAAAATTTTTACCGAGATGAATGAACAATGAATCATTGATCACGTTCCGCATCCCACCATCGGCAATAACATAGGCCGCAATAGAATTCACCCCAATAACCATTAAGAAAAATGAACCCTTATGTCTTCCCTTCATATCAATTAAACCATAGAACATAGCTAGGAAAAGGAAGCAGATACCTCCGCTAAAAATAGTCCAGCCAGGGGTCCAAATACGTTTTACAATTGGATTCAACCCACTAACATGTAATACTATTCCAAAGAGTATCAAGGCCATACCAGCAAAAATGAAGGTCTTGAATTTTTTACTTGCCAGTATAGATGAATTTAAAATATTCCCTGCAAGCAATCCGAGGATCATAGTACCCAGTGTTGGGATAAAGCTAAGCGTAGAATATCCTCCCTGATTAAAAAGAAAGGCATTCTCACGTGGAAATATATTCATAAACCACTGGTCAAAAGCCCATGCAAAGTTTGTATTCTTATTCCAATGCGCTGCAAAGCCAGTCAAATTATGCTCCCAGTTTGCAGGAACCCCTGCCGATGCATAATCAAATGCAGTTCCAGGTAATGGGTACAAAGCAAATGCAAGAGTATAAGCAAGTAAAATAAAAATCAATGCCCCTATTTGCACTCTTTGAGAATAAAGTGAAATAATGACAAGAAAGGTATAGCCCAAGCCAATCTGGGTCAGCGTATCTTCAAAAGTGAAATTTGTTTGCCCGGAGTGCATTGAACGCAAAAATATTCCTAGGAATATCAAAATGAATGAGCGCTTGATGGTATGGCCTAATATATTTTCAAAGCTTGCTCCCTTATTTTTCCTGCTGGCTATTGAATATGGCAAAACCACCCCAACTAAAAAAGTAAAAGAAGGCTGAATCATATCGTGCAAACTCAACCATATCCAAGGAACATGACTTTGGTGAAAGGATATGAATTCCCAGAATTTATTTCCTGGCAATGCTTTAGAAACATCCGAAAGAGATAGTACTTCTGCCATCATGAGCAGCATCACAAAGCCGCGATAAATATCAACAGATGCGACACGGTATTGAGGTAATGTCGGATTAACTATTGATCCTGAAACAGGATGATCCTCATGTGGTAATTCTGTTTTTTGCATTCTTTTTGAATTTATATCAGTTTAATTCTTGTTTAATTCACTGGGGATATTTGAAAGCCAATTTTCAGCATTTTTCCGATAGATCTTATCAATAACCGTCCGGGGAAGCTTTAAACCATTAAGTTCTCCAAAACCTGTTAAATGAATCCTGGCATCTGTAGCAAAAAATAACCAATCCCGGAGCCATGAATCATGAATACTCTTTTTGAATTCTGCAGGATTTGCATTTGCATTAATTGCCTTGTCTGTTCCATAAACCAGTCTATCCTGATATTTGATAAAAAAATTACGAGTTTTTTGCCTGTCATTTAACGTATGAAGCTGCAAATTACTTATACGCGACAAATCAACACTCATATTGGGATATTTATCTAATCGCTTTGCCAATTCATCTAAACTCCATTCAAGACTGCCGAGATGGGCCCCAACAAACTTAAGATTCGGATGCTTTTCGAGCATATTATCCCTAGCCCTGATATGATCTTCGTAAGATGGATATTCCGGATGCAAATACATATGATATTCTGGATGAGAACCATAATAGGATTTGCTAAAAGTCATCTTATCCAGGGAAAGCCAACAATCCCTGGGTTCGCCATTATGCCCGATCAAAGGAATTTTATTACCTTCAAGATAATCCAGGATTGGTTTGATTTTGGCATGATCAAGCATTACAAATTGATCATTTCTATCCTTTAAGTCCATCCCAATATTCTTCCAAATTTTAACGGCTTTTGCACCTTTTGAAATGGAAATCTTAAGTTGAGCAATGGTTTTTTGAGCCCAATCTTCATTTTCAAAATCTTCAACAGAAAAAGTGGTGGCTACCTTCATTTGCTCAGGAAAATTTTTTAAATGATAGAAGGCGAATTCCTGTTGCTTAGCCATTGGCAAGCCAAAGGGACGATCGTCAACAATATCCAAAAAATGAAAGTTATCTTCTTTGGCTATTTCAATAAATGAAGTCTGATCTGTGTTGATATGAATATGAGTATCGAACTTTTTAACTGATTTAAAATCTTCAACTTTATAATAATGTTCTTGATTAAACCCGAAATTTTCTGCTGAATTACTGGCTCCATAAGGAAATAAAAGTGCAATCAGTAGGATCAGGGCAGATTTAATAGTCATTT
>CAMDQV010000329.1 GCA_945906015.1 Pedobacter schmidteae
TATCTGCAATAGTTACGGAGTCCTGACAGGAGATTAAGCCTAGCATCAGCAACCACATCAATAAAAACCATGTTTTGATCTGCTTCATTTTATATTATTCTGCAGGACGCTCACGGTTATTATTATTTCTAAAGTTTTTTCTTCGCTTATTGTTCCGGCTAGTTCCGGCCGGACGTTCTGCCGATGGATCAGTCGGCTGATTAGCTTCTGCCGAATTTGGCGTAATTTCTTGCCTCAGCACCGGCCCGGTGGCTGAACCTGCATCAGCCTGTGGCTGTAAATTACCCGACCCTTTAGGTTTATTCCCTTTTTTACGATTGTTCTTCTTGTTTCTTACAGACTTATTATCAAGGCGGGTTAAACTATCCTGACCAACAACATTTTCATAGTCAAATACTTTAGCAACAACTGGTTTATCTTTTTCAGGAACTTCCTCTTTAAGGAATTCGGGTTTAATTCCGTCTTTATTTAGTTTTTTAACTTCTTTGACTCTCGCTATATCCACCGCTATCCAGTTTTCATCATTAGGATAGCTAAACCACATTAGTTTCTTAAAAATATCTGTTTTTTGATGTCTGACCGTGCCGGTTAAAGTCTCTAAACGTTCAACATTGTCTGGAATATCTTTCAGAGCATCCATATACGTATCAAGCTCATAATTGAGGCAGCACTTTAATTTGCCACATTGCCCCGCAAGCTTTAGGGTATTCAGAGAAAGATTCTGGTATCTAGCGGCAGAGGTTGAAACCGTTTTAAAATCTGTTAACCAGGTTGAACAGCAAAGTTCACGTCCGCAAGAACCAATACCACCTAAACGACTGGCTTCCTGACGCATGCCGATCTGACGCATTTCTATTCGAATGCGGAAGGTTTCTACCATTTTCTTGATCAGTTCTCTGAAATCAACTCGACCTTCAGCGGTATAATAAAATGTTGCTTTAGTTCTGTCGCCCTGATAATCTACATCACTAAGTTTCATAGCCAAGCCCAGTTCTTTAGCTAATACCCTAGACTTATGCATCGTTTCAAATTCAAGATCTTTTGAAACCTTCCATTTATCAACATCATTAGGAGTTGCTTTGCGATAGATCTTTTTAACGACATCTTCTGTACGAACATGCCTCTTTTTAAGCTGCATCCTAACCAATTCGCCAGTCAAAGAAACATGGCCAATATCATAGCCGCCCGTTGTAGTTTCAACAGCTACAAGCTCGCCAGCTTCAAGATAGAGATTTTCTGTATTGAGATAAAACTCTTTTCTGGAACCCTTAAATTTAATTTCGATGATATTGAATGGTTTATAATTTGAAGGCATGTCCATATGAGACAACCAGTCATAAACATCTAATTTACTGCAACCATTGGTAAGGCAAGAGCCATTACTCTTACATCCGGCAGGGGCACAGCCACCTGTTGAACAACTTCCACATCCCATATCTAATTCAGTATATATTGAGTCCCCGCAGGGAGCGTATTAAACTTTAATATTTTAACGAATTGTAAAGATACATCTAAAAATAAAATTTTCGGATTCGCATTGCGCTCAATATGATAATGAGCCTTTTCCAATTCATTTATAATGGCTTCAGCTTTTGCAAGATCAAGGTGTTTGCTAAAATTTTGAACAAAATCTAATTCTGAAGATTGCAGGTGAACCAATTCTTCTGCTCCTGAAATGACCATGATACATTCCCGAATCAGATGTATTCCATATCGCAAAAGGTTTTTTTGATTTTCGCGACCTAATTTTGATGATTCATCAACAAATAGAAATATCTGTCCTCCTTTATCTGCAAAGGTCATGCGTATCCATGAAGAAAAGAGCCTGAAATCATCGCTTTCGTCTTCTTTCAAGAAATTTAATGCGCTTTGTAGATTCCCTTCACTCAAATAGGCAATCCTGGCAGCCTGTGTTTCTGGAATATCCTTACTTTGAACCAGATATTTTACAATATCCTGTTTAGTTAAGGCTGGAATTTTAACCAGCTGAGTTCTTGAAATGATTGTATTTAAAATCTGATCCTGGTTTTTTACGATCAAAATGATCAGAGTTTTTTCTGCCGGTTCTTCTAATGTTTTCAACAACCTGTTTCCTTCATTCTTTAAATATTCAGGAAGCCATACAATCATTGTTTTATACTCAGATTCAAACGGTTTTAGCGATAATCTATGCAAAATATTCAAACACTCTGCCTTATTGATATTCGGCTGCTTATTTTGAGCATCCAAACGGTTACGCCATTCATCAAGATCAAAATAGGGATTACTCAGAACAAGATCCCGCCATTCTTCCAGATCGGCTGAAGAATCCTCCTTTTCACCTCCTCTAAAAAAAGGATATGAAAAATGAAGATCGGGATGAATGAGCTTATTATACTTTCTGCAAGAAGAACATAAACCACAGCTGTCTGCTTGATGGCGCTCAGTACAGGAAATAAATTGCGCATAAGCCAATGCCAATGCGAAATTTCCGGAACCATCCGGACCCAGGAATAATTGCGCATGACTGACTCGGTTTTCATGAACCGATTGAATTAATTGTTCTTTAACTTCCTTCTGACCAATAATTTCACGAAACAGCATGGTGCAAAATAAGAAAAATTATGCTTTTCAACAGATGTTCTTTAGCAAGTTTATTAATTCATAAGGATCCTCATTCCAAGTATTTTATGAGTATGGCTATGGCTCAGACAAAATGTACAGCCGCAAGGTTCCAGTAAATTATATTTCCCAGGTTTTTAAAAACCTTAGTTTTGCCTCAACCAATTATTGAATTCTATTGAAAATGTAAAAAATAGCCTTACACTTTGCGAGAAGTTTGCTCTAGAATAAACAAATAATCAAGTATAACATTGCTTAATCCTAGATTTGTTTCTGTTCAACATTAAACGGCCTATGCGAGTTCTAGCTTTCGATTATGGTACTAAACGGATTGGAATTGCTGTGACCGATCCGCTGCAAATCATAGCTACTGGTCTGGATACCATTCATCCTAAAGATATTATTAAGTATCTCAAAAAATA
>CAMDQV010000330.1 GCA_945906015.1 Pedobacter schmidteae
TGATGGTATATATTTTTCAGGTCTTGTTCGGAAAATTACACTTTGTTTTTTAAAAAGCTCTAAATCAATTGATGTATAAATCGGCCCGTAAAACCGCTGGCCAATATTCGCTGAAGACCAAAAAGTACATCCCGGATATTTTGATAAAATTAGGATTGATATTGGGCACATTATTTAACCAAAAAAGTATGAATTTTTCAACCAGAACCAATGTAAATGTGTATCAGTGTCAGGTATTTTAACTGCTTGACGCGCCATATTTAAGGAAAACCATTTTACGTAAGGAATTTATAGTATTTAAGCTGTAACACTCCTAACATTGAAATTAGTTATACTAATATTTTTATTACCTTCACAAATAGAGCCGCTATCAAATTTCAGGCATGGAATAGGGCATTTTAGGGCTAATGGAATATGGCCTTAAATGATCGGATAGTTTCTTGTAGTGTAGTTAATATTTTAATTCATTTATATCGTTCAAATTTTAAACAAATTATTCGCTGATGAAAAGTAAATTGATGTTCTTTTTGGTTCTTAATATATGCCTTTTTGGTGTATTAAATAATTTATTGGCACAAAATCCGGAAGCTAAATTAGGCTGGAAACTAGGTGCCCAAGCATATACTTTTAATCGTTTTACATTTTTTGAAGCCATTGATAAAATCGATAGCTGCGGTTTAAAATATGTAGAAGCCTTTCCAGGTCAGGCTATAGGTGGGGGCATTGAAGGTAAAATGGATTTCCATATGGATGCTGCAAAAAGGACTAAAATTTTGCAGAGATTGAAAGAGAAAGGAATTAAAATGGTTTCTTATGGCGTAGTTAATGCTAAAGGCGATGCAGACTGGTTACAGTTATTCGAATTTGGAAAAGCGATGGGTTTAGAAAATTTTACATCCGAACCTGATGTTAAAGATATTCCCCTGATATCAAAATTGTGTGACCAGTTCAAAATCAATCTGGCCATTCACAATCATCCCCAGCCATCACCTTACTGGAATCCTGATGTTGTTATTACAGCAATTAAAGGACAAAGTAAACGCGTTGGTTCTTGTGCTGATATTGGCCATTGGGTGCGTTCTGGGCTTGATCCTGTTGAGTCTTTGAAAAAATTAGAAGGACATGTTATCCAGTTACATGTAAAAGATTTAAATGAAAAAAATAAGAAAGAGGCTCATGATGTTCATTGGGGAACGGGTGTCTCTAATATCGACGGGGTAATTAAAGAGCTGAAACGCCAGCGTTTTAAGGGTTTATTATCAGTTGAATATGAGCATAACTGGTATAACAATGTTCCGGATGTAACTGCAAGTATTAACTATTTTAGGCGTGCCGTAAAATAGAGACATTTGTTTCCAATACAGATAATTTTTGGCTAGTATGCATTAGCCCTAAAAGGCTGATTGAATTAGGAAAAAATTGGCAGATATAATTTTACCTTAAAAATTAATAAGATACATATGGCAAAGTCTGGAAAAACAGATCGTAGATCATTTATTAAATCAACAGGAGCAATTGTTATCGGCAGTTCGATTGGTTTAAGTGCAGCATTCCCAAAAACTACCTTCGCTCAAAGTAAGAGTGTTTTGAAGGTTGCTTTGATAGGATGTGGTGGTAGAGGCACCGGTGCAGCCAGTCAGGCAATAAAAGCCGATCCGAATGTGATCATTACAGCTATGGCTGATATATTTCAGGATCGTTTGGATAGCTCTTATGACATACTTCTAAAAGCCCATCCCGATAAGGTAAAAGTGCCAAAGGAGAATAGATTTGTTGGCTTTGATGCCTATAAACGAGTAATGGAATCGGATGTTGATGTGGTTTTATTGACTACTCCTCCTGGTTTTCGCCCCGATCAGCTTGTTGCTGCCGTAGAAGCAGGTAAACATATTTTCTGTGAAAAACCTGTCGCTGTTGATGCTCCGGGAGCACGTAAGGTATTGGCAGCTTCAAAAAAGGCAAAAGAAAAAGGCCTTTCGCTTGTCTCAGGTTTTTGCTTCCGTTATGATCCTCCAAAGAGAGAGCTTTTTGGAAGAGTTCAGAATGGCGACATTGGCGAAGTTAGAATGGTTAACTCTACGCGTAATGGGGGTGGACTCTGGTATTTTCCACGCAAACCTGAATGGACAGAAATGGAATATCAGATGCGTAACTGGTATTATTACGACTGGTTATCTGGCGATTTTATCGTAGAAATGGTTGTCCATAACCTAGATTTGATGACCTGGGCATTGGGCAGTCAAATGCCAATAAGAGCATTTGGAACAGGTGGACGACAGTCGAGGGTAGAAAAGCAATGGGGTAATATTTACGATCATTTTGCTATTGAATTTGAATTTGCAAATGGCGTTAAAGGGTATAATTTTTGCCGTCAGCAGGATGGCTGTTCAGGCAAAAATTCAGTAGAGATCATAGGTTCAGAAGGCACTGCATTTTATCAAGGGCAGACCCATAAAATAAGCGGAAAAAATAATTGGGACTACCAAGGAGAAAAGAAAGACATGTACCAAGTTCAGCATGATGAGCTTTTTGCTTCCATTCGTGCGGGTAAGCCTATGAATGATGGTGAGATTATGGTTAATAGTACTATGCTTGGTATTTTGAGTAGGATGGTAGCCTATAGCGGACAAACCATTACTTGGGAACAGGCAATGAATTCTAACCAGGTTATTGGTCCTGATTTTAATCAATATTCTTGGGACTTGAAATGGCCTGTTCCTGAACCGGCGATACCAGGAGTGACGAAGGTGGTATAAGTTTTGTCTCGCACAGACGCATCCTCGAGATATATTTATTAAAAAGGTTGTCTCGCAGAGACACATTTACGAGGTTTATTTATTAAAAAGAGTTGTCTCGCAGAGACGCAAAGCAGAGACGGAAAGCAATAACTGAAATGAAATTTCATACTAATTGAAAACCCTTTGGGTCTTAGCGTCTTTGCGAGAGTATATTTTTTAGACGGTTTGTCTCGCAGAGACATATATACGCGGTTTATTTAAAAGGTTTGTCTCG
>CAMDQV010000331.1 GCA_945906015.1 Pedobacter schmidteae
TAATCAGATCGCCTTTTCTGGTGCTACTGAATTTGTTGAGAAGTTTAAGGATGCCAAAGATGCCAATGAGATCATTGGAAAGTTTGGTCTTGGCTTTTATTCTTCCTTTATGGTTGCAGACCAGGTTGAGATACAAACACTATCTTTCCAGGACGGTGCTGAGCCAGCACGTTGGATCTGTGATGGAAGTACAGAATTTGAAATAAGTACTGGAACGCGTAGCACAAGAGGATCTGATATCATCCTTCATGTTAACAAAGAATCAAAAGAATTCCTTAATAAAGCTAAGCTTGGAGATATTCTTGATAAATATTGCAAATTTTTACCAGTTCCGGTTCAATTTGGAACAAAATCAGAGCAACAAGAAGATGGTACAGATGAAGAAGGTAAACCAAAATACAAATCTGTAGCAATTGATAATATCATCAATAATACAAGTCCAATATGGACAAAATCACCTTCTGAGTTAAAAGAAGAGGATTATCTTGCATTTTACAAAGAATTATATCCTTTCTCTGAAGATCCTCTGTTCTGGATCCATTTGAATGTTGACTACCCTTTCAACCTAACGGGTGTTTTGTATTTCCCTAAGGTTAAAAATGAGTTTGAAATCCAAAGAAACAAGATCAAATTATTTTCAAGACAAGTATTTATTACCGATGAGGTAAAAGATGTGGTTCCTGAATTTTTAATGCTTCTTCATGGAGTGATCGATTCGCCAGATATCCCACTAAACGTATCCAGAAGCTTCTTACAGGCCGATAGTGCGGTAAAAAAGATCAATAGCTATATCACTAAAAAAGTTGCAGATAAACTTGCATCTCTTTTTAAAAATGATCGTAAAGCTTATGAAGAAAAATGGAGTGACATTGGTTTATTCGTAAAATACGGAATGATTAGCGAAGAAAAATTCTATGAAAAAGGTAAAGATTTTGTTTTACTCAATAATACAAAAAATGAGTGTTTCACTCTTGATGAGTATAAAGAAAAAGTAAAATCTATTCAAACTGATAAAGATGATGCATTGGTTTACCTGTATGCCACTGATGCTGATAAACAAGATACATTCATACAATCAGCCAATAAAAAGGGATATGATGTATTATTAATGAACTCTCCTATTGATACTCATTTTATTAGCCAACTAGAACAAAAGCTTGAAAAAACTTCTTTAAAACGTGTTGATGCTGATGTTGTCGATAAAATAATCAGTAAAGAAGATACAACTGTCCATGTCCTGAATGATGATGAAAAAGTTAAAGTGAAATCGATCTTTGAGAAAGCTGTTATTAAGCCGAACATGCGTATTGAGGTTGAAAGTTTGAATCCTGATGAGCTTCCTGTTATTGTGACCATGGATGAATTCATGCGCAGAATGAAGGACATGTCAAAAATGGGTGGTGGAATGGGATTCTATGGAAATCTTCCAGATAACTATAACGTTGCAATTAACGGTAACCATAAATTGATAGGAAAGATTTTGCAAAGCAGTGATGAAGCTGAACAATTACAACTAGCTAAACAAGCATTTGATCTGGCACTAATTTCTCAAGGAATGCTTACGGGTGCTGAATTAACGGAATTTGTGAATAGAAGCGTAAGCCTAATTTAATCAGCTATATATCCATTTATAAAATACCCTTCCAGTTTTGGGAGGGTATTTTTTGTATATGCCAAAATGAAATTCATATAAAAACTAATATTCAAACTCTAAATATTAATTTAGAGCCATGAATGTGCTTGATAAACTCCTTGAAAATTATCAGTTGTTTGAAGAAATTCAAATCAAAGACCGATTTTTCAAACATAACCTGATATGTGATTTATTAAATTCAATCACAAATAAAAGGGTTTTCAGTATTGAAGAAGCTGGACTTTCAACCATGGGCCGTTCAATCCATTTGATCAAATGGGGAAATGGGCCTTGTAGCGTGTTTTTATGGAGTCAGATGCATGGCAATGAAGCTACAGCCACCATGGCATTAATTGATCTTCTAAAATTTTTATCGCAAAATGGACTATATGATGAAATCATAGATTCCATAGATAAAAACTGCACCCTGTATATTTTGCCAATGCTAAATCCTGATGGTGCTGAAGTTTTTACCAGGAGAAACGCAATGGAAATTGATATTAACCGCGACTTCCATAGTCAACAAAGTCCTGAAGGTAGATTATTACGCAAATTAAGAGATCTTATTCATCCTCATTTTGGTTTTAATTTACACGATCAGAGTACTTTATGGTCGGCAGGTAAATCTGGTAAGCCCGCAACAATATCATTATTGGCACCTGCATATAATGAAGAACTAAGCATCAATCCTGTACGTCAAAAAGCAATGCAGGTAATTGCATTAATGAATAAAGAGTTACAAAAGAATATACCTAGATGTGTGGGTCGTTTTAACGATGAATATGAGCTAAGGGCTTTTGGGGATAATTTTCAGGCAGCCGGAACAAGTACCATCCTGATTGAGGCTGGAGGTTTTTACAACGATCCTGAGAAACAGTATATCCGTAAAATCTATTTTAAAGCAATTCTTACCGGCTTAATAAGTATAGCGAAAGAATCATACCTTACTATTAAGGAAAAGGATTATTTTTTAATACCAGAGAATAAAAAACTACACTTTGACCTATTATTAAGAAATTGTAAGCTTCAAAGAAATGGAATTCCTTATATAACTGATATAGGTTTAGTTGCTGTTGAAAAGATCAATGATGACCTGCATTCAGTAAGTCTTACCTATGTAGTGAGTGAATTAGGTGATCTATCCCAGTACTTTAGCTATGAAGAATTTAATTGTGAATTATATAACATCACTGAAACAAGAAATTTAAAGATTGACGAACCGGCAGATTTAATTGTTCATGATGGAAAGCAACAATTACTTTCCATTAAGAATGGGGTTTTGAATATGGTAATTGTTTGTTAGTTGGTTAGTAATTAGTTGTTAGGATTTATAAGCTTTATAATAAATTCCAGATTAACTAAAATTTTCTAAC